>JAYUTY010000536.1:0-2808 GCA_043754875.1 Gemmatimonadota bacterium | reverse complement strand
GCGTCTGCGGTCCGGTGGGTGCGTGCGTGTCCGGTGCGCGGAGCGCTCGCGTGAGGAACGGATCGCGGTCGACGGGCTCCTGCTCCACCGCCACCAGTCCTCGCGCGACGAGCCCCTTCACCACCGACGCCGAAAAGTCGAGCTGCTCCCCGAGATGCTCCAACGACGCGCGGCCACCCACTGCTTCGAGCAGCTCGTACAGCGCGCGCTGCCGCGGCGCACGCGCGAAGATGCGGTCGCGCCGGAGTAGCGAGGGCAGCTCGAGCGCGATCGCCAGCACGCGCTGTGTCTTCCGCACCGGCACGGGAACGTTCGCGCCAGTCAGCGCCGCCGGCAGTGCCGACCGGAGCGCGACGCCGAGCGAGACGACGTAGTACTCGGCGATCCAGCGGCACAGCTCGAGCATCGGCGCGTCCATTACCGGCTCGGGGTCGGGCGCGGCGAGAATCTCCTTGTACGTGAGCCCCTCGCGGAACTCGCCCGCGGCGATCACGATCCCGATCTCCTTCCGATTGCGGAAGGGCACAAGTACGCGCGAGCCCGGGCCCACGCTGCCAGCCATCCCGTCGGGGACGCGATACGTGAACGTCCGGAAGAGCGGGAGCGGAAGCGCGACCTCGATCAGCATGCCGGAAGCTAACACCGCCGCGAACCGCCCCGCGTTCGCGACGGTGCGATGACAAACCTACGCCGCGCTGATGCCCAGCCCCGCGTCGCCGGAGAGCGTGATCTTGCCGCCGTCGATCGACATGCCAGTGTATGGATCATTCGACACCAGCGCGGCACCGTCGAGATCAGCGCAGTCGAGCAGCGGAGCGAAGTGCGCCGCGCCCGCGAGCCCGAGCGAGCTCTCGATCATGCAGCCGGTCATCACGAGCATGTCGTGCGCGCGTGCGGTCGCGATCATCCGCAGCGCCTCGCGCAGCCCGCCGCACTTGGCGAGCTTGATGTTCACGCCATCCACGACGCCCGCGAGCTTGGGAATGTCGCTGGCGACGAGGCAGCTCTCGTCGGCGATGATCGGCAGCGACGACCGCTCGCGCACGAAGCGCAGCCCGTCGAGATCCTGCGGCGGCAGCGGCTGCTCCACGAACTCGACGCCGAGCTCTTGGAGGATTGGCACCATGCGCAGCGTGTGCTTGGGCGTCCACGCGGCGTTGGCGTCCACGCGGAGTACCTTGTCGGGCGCCTGCTCGCGGACGACGCGCATGATCCGCTCGTCCCACGACGAGCCGAGCTTGATCTTGAGCACGGGATACTGCGCCGCCTCGGCAAGACGCTCCAGCAGCGTCGCCTCGTCAGGCGCGATCCCGATCGTGAAGCTCGACGGCGGCGCATTGGCCGGGTCGAGTCCCCACATCCTGTAGAGCGGGATGCCGAGCCGCTTCGCCGCGAGATCGTGCAGCGCTGCGCTCACCCCCGCACGCGCTGCGCCGTTGAAGCGGATCACGCGAGCCAGGGCATGCTCGGCCGCTTCGAGCGACCACGTGTCCACGTGCTCGAGCGCATCGGCGAGCACGGGGAGGACGTTTACCACCGTGTCGGCGTTTTCGCCGTAGAACTTGCTCGGCGCCGCCTCCCCCCATCCGGTTGCGCCGTCATCCGCGGTGACGGTGATCCGCACCACGCGGTACGCGCTCGAGCTGCCGCGCGAGATGGTGAACGGATTCTTGGTACGGAGCGTGACGATCTCGTGGCTGAGCTTCATCGGCTGTCGGTGGTGACGGGACGGCGCGGCACGGCCGCCGCGCGTCGGTAGGCGGACGTGTCGTCGGCGGTGGCGAGGTAGGCAATCAGTGCGTCCGAGAGCAGGGCGCCGCGCTCGTAGCGCTCGTCGGGCGACTTCGCGAGGCAGCGCATCACGATCGCGGCGAGCGCGTCGGGAACACGTGAATCGATCTCGGAGAGCGGCACGGCCTTCTCGTGCACGTGCTTGTATCCCACCGAGAATGCGTCGGCGCCGTCGAACGGCGGGAAGCCGACGAGGGACTCGTACATCACGACACCGAGCGCGTAGAGATCGCTCCGTCCATCCACGAGCTTGCCCATCGCCTGCTCGGGACTCATGTAGTGCGGCGTGCCCATGGCGCGTCCACTGGCGGTGAGGCGGCCATGAAAGCGCGCCGTCGCGATGCCGAAGTCGGTGATCACCGCGTTGCCATCGGCGTCGAACAGGATGTTGTCGGGCTTCACGTCGCGATGCACCACGCCATGCCGGTGCGCGTGGTCCAGCCCCAGCGCGACCTGCGCGCCGGCCGACGCCGTGATGGCCGGCGCCACCGCCCGGTCGCGCTGGACACGGTCGGCGAGCGAGCCGCCCTGAAGAAAGGGCATGACGATGTATACCGTCTCCGCGCTCTGCCCGAAGTCCAGCACCGGACAGATGAAGGGATGCACCAGCCGCGCCGCGGCTTCGGCCTCGCGACGGAACCGCTCGGTCATCTCCTCGTCGCGCGCGAGATGCGCGTGGAGCACCTTGACCACCACGTCGCGAACGAGCGGCATCTGCTCGGCACGATAGACGGTCGCCATGCCACCACCGCCCAGGCGGCGCAGGATGCGGTACCGGCTCCCCGTGGCACGACGGAGCGCGCTGATCTCGTCGTCCGGACGCTCCACCGGCACATTCGCGACGTCGGGCAGCCCGCTCGTGCAGCGACTGCACGCAGCCGCGAGGGCGCGATTCCATGTTCCACACTCGGGACAGAACACGCGCTACGTCCCGAGCTGCATCTGGACGAAATCGTACGGCGCCCACGGGCCGGTGAGCTCGAGCCGCAGCGTCGGCGCCCGCTTGCCCTCCTCCTC
>JAYUTY010000535.1:0-2815 GCA_043754875.1 Gemmatimonadota bacterium | reverse complement strand
GCGAGCTGCTCCAGGCGCTCGACTCCGCGCCGAGCGGCGAGCGGACGATGTACGGATCGCGTCGCCGCGTGCCCCTCGTCGCCGCGGTCGTCACCCTGCTCGTGATCGGCCCCGCGGCGTTCTACATGATGCGGCAGCGCGGCGGTGCCACCGTCGCGAGCGGCGACAGCTCCAGCACTGTCATCGAGGAGCGCGCGGTGGCCGTGCTGCCGTTCGTCAACATGAGTCCGCGGGGCGACGACGAGTACTTCAGCGCCGGCATCACCGAGGAGATCATCACACAGCTCTCGGCCGTGCCCACGCTGAAGGTGATCTCGCGCACGTCGGCGAAGCGCTACAAAGGCAGCACCGTGTCGCTGCGGCAGATCGCCACGGAGCTCGGGGTCGCCCACGTGCTCGAGGGAGCGTCCGTCGTGAGGGGGACAAGGGGCGGATCACCGCCCAGCTGATCGACGCCCGAACCGATCATCACCTCTGGTCGCGGAGCTACGACCGCAGCATGGTGGACATGTTCGCCGTGCAGGACGAGATCGCCCGCGAGGTGGCCGGCGCGCTCGAGGCGCAGCTGGGTGGGGCGCGCACGACGCTCGCCCGGCGCAGAGCGCCCGATCCCGAGGCCCATGAGTTCTACAGTCGCGGGCGGTATCTCTGGAGCAAGCGCACGAGTGAGGCCCACGCGCAGGCGACCGCGTACTACGAGCGGGCGATCGCGCGCGACTCGGGCTACGCCGAACCGTATGCCGGACTGGCGGACGCCTACCTGACCGCCTACCAGTTCAACCTCTCCAGCCTGCCTGAGGCGGAGGTCTACTCGCGCCTCAAGTGGGCGGCCGCACGCGCGCTCGTCCTGGGCGACCAGTCGGCCGAGGCGCATACCTCGTTCGCCGTGGCCCTCTGGTGGCAGCGCGACTGGCCCGGGGCCGAGCGCGAGCTCCGCCGCGCGATCGAGCTGAATCCGGGCAACGCGACCGCCCATGGCTGGTATGGGCTTCTCCTGGGCGGCATGGGGCGCGTCAAGGAAGCGGTCACGCAGAGCGACCGCGCGACCGCGCTGGACCCGTTCGCCGTGACGATTCTCTACAACGGCGCGCTGATGCACTTCCTGGTGCGCGACGATGCCGGCGCGATCGGGTTGTACCGCAAGTCGCTTGCGGTCGACGACACGTGGGCGCCGAGCTACGCGGCGCTCGCGCTCGTCCTGGCGCACAAGGGGCTGGACGCCGAGGCGACCCGGACGGCGGCGAAGGCCGTCGAATTGGGCGGGCGTCAGCTCTCCTCATTCCTCGCGAATCTGGCCTACGTGCGCGCGCGGAGGGCGGAAGGCAGAGGCGGAGCAAGTGCTCGAGCGGGCGAAGTCCAACCCGCCGGAAGGGTTCACGATCGCGCGCGTGTACGTCGCCATGGGCCAGCGGGACAGCGCGTTCGCCTGGCTCGACCGGAGGAGCTGGCAGTGGCCGCACCGCGCGGCGCTCGCCGACCCGGCGCTGGATCCGGTGCGCGCGGACCCACGCCTTACCCAGCTCTCCGCTCGCGTTGCCAAGGAGATGGGAATCCGGTAGGGTGAGGCGTCAGGGAGCACTCTGTCGCGGGCGCGCACTCTGCGCACCAGGAGGTCGTGCAGCAGAAGGGCGGGTGATGGGGACGAGCGATCAGGCGTGCTGTGTGATATGCCGCTCGATGTCACCGCGCCCCGTCGAAGTAGTCGACGATGCGGCGGCCGAGCTCACCGATGCGGTCCTCCGCCTCGCCATAGTTGCCCGTGATGTTGTTCGCGCACACCACCACCACGACCGGACCAGACTTCGTGTAGAGGATTCCGACGTCGTTCGCGAGGTACGGCGGCCAGTCGCCCGTCTTGTGCGCAACCGGAATCTCGAGGTAGTGCGGCAACCGCCGATCACCCGATTGCTGACGGTGCATCATCGTGATCATCTGCTCGCACGACGCCTTGCTGGCGAGCGCCGCGCCACCCTGCGTCGTGCCCTCCTGACATCGCTGCAGTCGCTCGAGCAGCCGGCCGACGGCGCGTGGCGTCACCTCGCCCAACCAGTACGCCTTCTTGTTGGCCACCGCATCACGCGCGTTGGCAGAATACCCTGGCTCACGCGCCTTCGCGAACACCTGCGCAATCGTATAGAAGAGCTGCATGCCGCCGCCGTTCGCCGCGATCCACGCGTTCACGCGCTCCACCCCGCCGACCTGCGCGATCGCGAGGTCGGTCGCCGTGTTGTCGGACGTCATCACCATCTGCGAGAGCACGTCGCGATAGGTCGGCTGTAACCCGGCGTCGAAGTGCTGCAGAAGTCCACTGCCACCACGCTTGCTCTCGGCCGTGATCGTCAGTCGCGTCGCCAGCGATCGCGTGCCAGCGTCCACCTGCTGCATCGCCAGCGCGAGGAGCGGCAGCTTGATCACACTCGCCGAGTTGAAGGACGAGTCGGCGCGAACGCCGGCTTCCTCACCGGTGCCGAGGTGCTTGACGTAGACACCGAGCGACCCCGGGTAGCGAGTCGCCTCGGCCGCGAGAAGGCGGGAGAGGCCCGTCGAGGGCAGCTGCGCGACAGTGATCGCGGGCGACGCGAGCATCAGGACGACGACGAGCGAACGACGCAGTGCTACAGCCACAATGGTCTTCATGGTCTACTCTCAGCTGTTCGGTGTCAGGACAGGCCGGCAAGCGCGTGGACGCGAGCGAACAGCCGCGCGTGCGCGTCAGCAGTGAGTCCGACGGAAAACGCATGACGCGGCAGTCACCCGGCAAGGGTGATGTCGAGGCAGTCACAAATCAACATCGTCACGCAGCGAAACGAGAGAA
>JAYUTY010000534.1:0-2819 GCA_043754875.1 Gemmatimonadota bacterium | reverse complement strand
GACCTTAGCGGAATCTGGCTTCGCGGAGTCGGGCAGGAAGGTGCGGAGCACGGTACCAGCGGAGTCGAGGATCTCGAGACGCGCCTTCGTTGGCGCCTTTGCGAGATACCAGCTCAGCGCGATGCCGGGCCCGGAGCGCACGCCCACCGGTGGCGCGAACAGGTGCGCTCCGCTCGCCAGCATCGTCGGGGTCGCCTGTCGCAGCGCGGCGACGTCGTCGAGCACCCAGAAGCCGCGGCCGTGCGAGGCGATCACGAGCTCGTTCGCCTCCACGACGAGGTCGGCCACGGGAATATCGGGCATGTTGAGCGCGAGCGACTGCCAGCTCGCACCATCGTCGTAGGAGAGATAGACGCCGTGCTGCGTGCCGGCGTACAGCAGGCCGCGGCGCGCCGGATCAGCCCGCACGGTGTGCACGTACGCGTCGGGACGGATGCCGCTCACGATGCGCGTCCAGCTCCGCCCGTAGTCCGTCGTGCGGAAGATGTACGGCGCCATGTCGTCGAGCAGCGGGCGACGCACGCTCACGTACGCCGTCCCCGTCTCGAACGGTGATGCATCGATCTGGCTCACGCGGCCGAACGCGGGCATGTCGTGCGGCGTGACGTTGCTCCAGCTCTTCCCGCCGTCGCGCGTCAGGTGCACCAGCCCATCGTCGGAGCCCGTCCAGATCACGCGCGCGTCGCGCTTGCTCGGGCCGACGCTGAAGATCACGCCGTACACTTCCGGCCCATTCATGTCGCCGGTGATCGGCCCGCCGCTCGGCCCCATCGTGCTCGGGTCGTGACGGGTGAGGTCGCCGCTGATGGCGCTCCACGACTGGCCGGCGTCGGTCGTCTTCCAGAGCCGCTGCGACGAGACGTACAGCATCTTGGGATCGAGCGGCGAGAACAGGATCGGGAAGGTCCACTGCCAGCGCTCGCGGATCGCACTGGACGGCTCGCCGGAGTAGAACCACGGATACGGATTGACCTCGCGCGAGTTGCCGGTGCGGCGGTCGTAACGATCGACGTAGCCGCCGTTGTTCGTGCCCGAGTAGAAGACGTCGATGTCGAGTGGGTCGGGAGCGATGTAGCCTGGCTCTCCGCCACCGACCTGATACGCGACCGCCATCCCGCCCGCCGTGATGTCCGCCGTGCTGTCGCGGCGAGCACCGCCACCGCGTCGGCCGGCCGCACCGAGTCCGAAGGCAGCGGCGTTCCAGTTGTACGGCACGCACAGCGTGCTGTTGTCCTGCTGCGAGCCGCAGACGTGATACGGCACGTGCTTCGTCGTGGCCACGTGATAGAACTGCTCGGTGGGAAAGCTTTCCGCCGTCCACTTGCCACCGGTGTTCAGCGACACGGCTCCGCCGCCATCGTTGCCTACCACGAGATGCTTCGAATCGGCCGGATCGATCCAGAGGTCGTGGAAGTCGCCATGCGTGCCGTTGTCGATGGCCGTCGTCTTCTTCCCGCCATCCGTCGAGCGGAACATCGAGGTGTTCTGCAGGTAGACGACGTTCGTATCGTGTGGATCGGCGAACACGTGTGTGTAGTAGAAGGCGCGCTGCCGGATCGCGCGGTCCTCGTTGACGAGACTCCACGTGGCGCCGGCGTCATCGCTGCGAAAGAGACCGCCCTTCTCGTTCTCCACAAGCGCGTAGACGCGCTTCGCGTTGGCCCCCGATACCGCCACGCCGATGCGCCCGATCACGCCGGCCGGCATCCCCTTGGCGCGCGTGATCTCGTTCCAGTGCTCGCCGCCATCAGTGCTCTTGAACAGGCCGCTGCCCGGACCGCCGCTCGACATGTGAGACTCGGTGCGGTACGCCTCCCACATTGCCGCGTACATGACGTCCGGGTTCGTGCGGTCGATCGCGAGGTCGATCGCTGCGGTTCGGTCATCGCGGTACAGCACCTTGCGCCAGCTCTTTCCGCCGTCGGTGCTCTTGAACACGCCGCGCTCCGTGCTCGGCGCGCTGTATTTGCCGAACGCCGCCACGTAGACCACGTCGGGGTTCCGCGGATCGATGCGAATCTTCGAGATCCCCTGCGACTCGCGGAAACCGACGTGCGTCCATGTCCGGCCGCCATCGCCGCTGCGGTAGACGCCGTCGCCAGGCATGATGTTGCCGCGGATGCACGTCTCGCCGGTGCCGATGAAGAGGACATCGGGATTGCTCTCGCTCACGGCCACCGCGCCGACCGAGGCGCTTCCGATCTTGCCGTCGGTGACCGGCATCCAGTGCTCGCCGGCATCGGTGGTCTTCCAGAGTCCGCCGCCCACCGCGCCGAAGTACCCCTCGCGCGGTCGGCCGGCGACGCCGCTCACCGCGATCGACCGCCCACCGCGGTCCGGTCCGATGTTGCGCCAGCGATAGCCGCGCAGGATCGCCGAGTCGATCGGCGATGTGGCGGCGGATCTGGTCGTTCCCGTTTCCGGCTTCGTGGCCGCGTTCGTCTCGCGAGCAGAGGTTGCGGCAACGAGCACGATGACGGTTCCAGCGATGAGGCAGAGCGAGGCAGTGCGCGACGACGGCATAGGCGAGACAGGAGGGGCAGAATGAGGCGGACTGTAGGCGGCGTGCTGGGCGGTACGTTAGGCATCGTCGTCGCCCTCGGCAATTCAGGGCGCTTCACGAGTTCGAGCTAGCGCGCCCGGTCGGTGCCTTCACGTTGGATGGCTGCCGCGTATGAGCCGGGTGTCCGTCCGACCACGGCGGTGAAGTCCTTGATGAAGTGCGCCTGGTCGCAGTAGCCCAGCTCGAGCGCCAGCTCGGCCAGCTCCACCGATTCGCTCCGCAGCCGCTCGGCGGCCTCGTGCAGCCGATAGCGCTG
>JAYUTY010000533.1:0-8350 GCA_043754875.1 Gemmatimonadota bacterium | reverse complement strand
AAGGAATCGTAGCGCACTGCCTCGAATTCGAGCGGGCCGAGCGCGACAGGATCGAATGATGGAACCCCGCTATCCGGCACTCGATCCGGGTACGTGAGAGCGAACAGGATCGGGAGCTCCATGCTCGGTTGTCCCATCTGTGCAAGCACGCTGCCGTCCACGAACTCGACGAACGAGTGCACGACGCTCTGCGGATGAACGACGACCTCGATCCGGTCATACGGCACGCCGAAGAGAAAGTGTGCCTCGATCACCTCGAGCGCCTTGTTGGCGAGCGTTGCACTATCGACGGTGATCTTGCGCCCCATCTGCCAGGTAGGGTGCTGCAGCGCGTCGGCAAGCGTCGCGCCGGCGATGCGCTCCCGGCTCCACTGCCGGAAGGGGCCGCCAGACGCCGTGAGGACCAGGCGCCGCACCTGCTCGGGCGGGCGGCTACCGATGCACTGGAGAATCGCGCTGTGCTCGCTGTCCACCGGGACCAGCTCGCCGCCTCCCTTCCGCGCCGCCTCGGTAACGAGCGCACCACCGAGCACGAGCGATTCCTTGTTGGCGAGCGCGACACGCTTTCCCGCCTCGAGCGCAGCCAGCGTGGCGTCGAGGCCGGCCGCGCCTACGACAGCGTTGAGCACGATGTCCACATCGGGGCGCGTTGCGGCAGCCGTCAGGCATGCTGCACCGGACGACCACTCGGCGCGCGGATCGTCGGAGTCCACGCAGCCGATGAACGACGGCGCGAAGTGCGCCGCCTGCTCGCTCAGCAGCTCCTCGTTGGCGTATGCGGTGAGCGCGGCGACATGAAACCGATCGCGGTGCCGCTCGATGACCCGCAGTGCCGTCGTACCGATGGAGCCGGTGCTGCCGAGGATCGCGACGCCGCGCGAGCTCACGGTTGGAAGATTGGGAGTGGCAGCCAGCCAAGCAGGAGGTACGCGACCGGGAGAACGAAGATCAGGCTGTCGAACCGGTCCAGAATGCCGCCGTGGCCCGGAATGATGCGCGAGCTGTCCTTGATTCCGCCCTCACGCTTGAGGAGCGACTCGAACAGGTCGCCGACCTGCGCCGCGATACTGATCAACGCGCCGAACAGCAGGGCGCCCCACGGGGTGAAGCCAAGGTGCGCGACGGGCGCGAGCACGGCGCGCGCGTATACGTACGAGACGAGCATGCTGGCCAGCAGCCCGCCGACGGCTCCGCTCACCGTCTTCCCCGGGCTCACGGCGGGCATGAGCTTGCGTCCGCCAATCGCGCGGCCCACGAAGAAGGCGCCGATGTCGGACGCCCACGTGACGACGAGCGGGAAGATGAGCAGAACGCCGCCGGGAGGAATCGCGAGGCTCAGCAGGCCCGACCCGATCCGCTTGGCGCCGACCGAGTCGTAGCCCATCACCGTGTCGTGATAGCGGATCGCGTAGCCGAAGCCGAGCATGCCGGCCGTGTACACGACGCCGAGCAGCGTTGACGCCGCCGACGAGAGGGGACGGCCATCGACACCGCGGAGCCAGATGGTGGCCGCCAGGATGACGAGCACGCCCAGGGCGGCGACCGCCGGGCCGACCGTGAAGAGACCGAGGTAGTGCGCGTGGATCGCGAGCGGCAGCAGTCCGGCGAGTGCGATGCCGGCGTCGTCCAGAGGGCGGGCGCCGCCAGCGCGGGCGATGCGGTAGAACTCCCACGCACCAAGCGCGGAGACGATCGCCAGCAGCGCGGCGAGGGGTGCGCCGCCCGCGAGGACGATCCAGAGTGCGAGCGGCGCGGCGACGACGGCGAAGAGGACACGCTTGGTCAACTCGCTCATGCTGGCAGGCCTGCTGGCGGGCGACTAGAGATGCGCGCCCGCCTCAGACTTCCATGATCTCGGCCTCTTTGGCCTTGATCAGCTGGTCGATCTTTGCAATGGCCTCGTCATGCGCCTTCTGCAGATCCTTCTCGGCATGCTTCACGTCGTCCTCGCTCACGCCGGTGAGCTTCTTGAGCGCATCACGTGCATGCGTGCGGGCGTGCCGGACGGCGATCTTGCCGTCCTCGGCAAGTCCGTGGACGATCTTGACGAGCTCCTTGCGGCGCTGCTCGTTCATCTGCGGCAGCGGGACGCGAATCACGCCGCTCTGCTGCGACGGCTCGAGGCCGAGGTTGGAGTCGCGGATGGCCTTCTCGATCGCCTTCGCCTGCCCCTTGTCGAACGGGGTGACGAGCAGCGTGCGCGGTTCAGGGGCCGCGACGCTCGCGACCTGGTTGAGCGCCATCATCTGGCCGTACATCTCGACGCGAACGGTGTCGAGCATGTTCGGCGAGGCCTTGCCGGAGCGGACGGAAGAGAACTCACGCTTGGCGGCGTCGAGCCCTTTCTCCATCGAGGTGCGGCAGTCTTTGAGGATCTGGGGAATTGTGCTCATCGGACCAGGGTGCCGATGCGCTCACCGCGAACGGCCGCGGCGATTGCATCCGGTTTATGGATGTTCAGCACGATCAGGGGCAGCGAGTTTTCCTTGCAGAGCGTCACAGCGGTCTGGTCCATCACCTTCAGCTCCTCGAGCATCACGTCGCGGTAGCTGATCTCGTGGTAGAACGTGGCGTTCGGATCCTGCTTGGGGTCGGCACTGTAGACGCCGTCCACACTGGTGGCCTTGATGATCACCTGCGCCTTGATCTGGATGGCGCGCAGTGCGGCGGCTGTGTCAGTGCTGAAGTAGGGATTGCCGGTTCCGGCGGCGAAGATGACGATGCGTCCCTTCTCGAAGTGGCGCAACGCCCGCCGACGGATGTAGGGCTCGGCGAGCTCCTCCATCCGGATGGCGGTCATGACGCGCGTCTCCATTCCCTTCCGCTCGAGGATGTCCTGAACGGCGAGCGCATTGATGACCGTGCCCAGCATTCCCATGTAGTCGGCGCTGACGCGGTCCATGCCCATCTTGGAAAGCTGCGACCCGCGCACGATGTTGCCGCCGCCGATCACGAGTCCCACTTGCGCGCCGGCGCGCACGACCGACAGGACCTCGTCGGCGATGCGGTCCATCGTGGGAAAGTCGACGCCGAGCCCGCGCTCGCGGGCGAGCGCTTCACCGGAGATCTTGAGCAGCACCCTGGAGTAGCGGAGCTCGGCCACGGGCGACGTCACTCCTGGCCGATCTGGAAGCGGGCGAAGCGGCGGACGGAGACGTCGGCACCGGCGTCCTTGAGGAGCGCACGGATCGTCTTGGAATCGTCGCGCACCCACGGCTGGTCGAGCAGCGTGATCTCCTTGTAGAACTTGTCGACGCGCCCCTCGACCATCTTGGCAACGATGTTCTCCGGCTTGCCGCTTTCGGCGGCCTGCTCGGTGAAGATGCGCCGCTCGCGGTCGACGAGCTCGCTCGGCACGTCCTCACGGGTGACGGCGACGGGCACGGTTGGAACGCCGGCCGTGATGTGCTCGGCGATCGTGCGGGCGAGCAGCATGGCGGGCTCGCCGGACAGTCCCGCAATCTCGACCATCGTGCCGACCTTGCCGTTGTGGTGCACGTACGAGCCGACACCGCCGGTGCCGGCGAAACGGGCATAGCGACGGAGCACGATGTTCTCGCCGATCGTGCCGGTCATCTGCGTCAGCGCTTCCTGGAGCGTGCCGGCGTCACCGAACTTGGCGCTCATGAGCGGCGATCCTTCCGCGCTCGCGACGACGCCGTCGATGGCCCCGTCCGCAAGCAGCGTGCTGGCGATCCGGTCCACGGTCGCACCGAACGCCTCATTGCGCGACACGAAGTCGGTCTCGCTGTTCAGCTCGACGAGCGCGCCGGACGAGCCATCGGTGGAGAGGAGGGCGACGATCTTGCCCTCGGAGGCGGCGCGGCCCGCGCGCGACTCGCCGCGCGAGATTCCCTTCTTGCGCAGCCACTCGATGGCCTGCTCCATGTCGCCCGCGTTCTCCTCGAGGGCCTTCTTGCAATCCATCATGCCGGCCTGCGTGCGCTGGCGCAGCTCGGACACATCCTTGGCAGTGTAGGCAGCCATTGCTGTCGGTTCCTTGCGTGGCGTGGAAACGCCGCCGGGTGTGCCGGCGGCGTCTGAATGGTAACGGATCGGGCACGTCCGCGCGCCAGTGTCACGGCGCGCGGACGCTGGTACCGGCGCGCCCTACTCGGCGTCGCCCTCGGCTGCGTCACCGGCGTCGCCGGCATCGGCATCGCCTGCGTCAGCACCGCCAGCGGTCTCGCCCTCGGTGCCGCGCAGATGCGCAGCGATCGCCTCGGGCTTCGCGCGGCGACGGCGCGGACGGCGCTTCCGCTTGTCGTCGCCACGATCGCCGGCAGCTTCGGTGCCGCGCTCGGAGCTGTACGTCATCGCGCCTTCACCGCCCTCTTCCGCCTCGTCGCGCTGCGGAATTTCGCGGCGTGCCTCGGCGATCGTGTCGGCAATGGCCCGCGTAATCAGCTCGACCGAGCGGATCGCGTCGTCGTTGCCGGCAATCGGGATGGTGATGAGATCCGGATCGGCGTTCGTGTCGACGATCGAGATGATCGGGATGCCGAGCTTGTTCGCCTCGGCCACGGCGATCTTCTCCTTCTTGGCATCGACGACGAACATCAGCCCGGGGGTGCGCGTGAGGCTCCGGATACCGTTGAGGTACTTGGAGAGCTTTTCCTTCTCACGCGTCATCATCAGACGCTCCTTCTTGGTGTAGTTCGCCCACTCGCCACCCTCGGCCGATCCGGCCTCGAGATCCTTCATGCGACGGAGCTGCTTCTTGACCGTCTGGAAGTTGGTGAGCAGACCACCGAGCCAACGCTCGGTGATGTACATCGCACCGGCGCGCTCGGCTTCCTGCTTGACGATGCCGGCGACCTGCGCCTTGGTGCAGACGAAGAGGACGCTCTCGCCGCGCAGGACGACGTCGCGCACGAGCTTCTGCGCGAGCTCGAGCTGGCGGAGGGTCTTCTGAAGATCGATGATGTGGATCCCGTTGCGCTCCGCGAAGATGAAGCGGCGCATCTTGGGGTTCCAACGGCGCGTCTGGTGTCCGAAGTGGACGCCTGCTGCGAGCAGTGCTTCGAGTGTGGGCTGGTTCTCGGCCATGATGATGTGTCCTGTTGGTTGATTCGTCTGCGGCTCGTCACCGTCTGCACCCACCGGCGAGCTGCCATTGCCGGCACCGGGTAGAGACTCGGAGCGCATGTGAGATGAACTGCCGTCGGACAGCCAGATCGCCTGGTTGTCCGACGTGTGCGACTACCGCTTGCTGAACTGGAACCGCTTGCGGGCCTTCGGACGGCCGGGCTTCTTGCGCTCGACGGCACGCGCATCACGCGTGAGCAGTCCGAGCTCGCGAAGCTTGCGACGATGCGTCTCGTCGATCTTGACGAGCGCGCGGGCGACGGCGAGACGCAGCGCGCCGGCCTGGCCCATCTGTCCGCCACCGTTGACGTTCGCCTTCACGTCGTACTGTCCGAGCTTGTCGGTCGCGGTGAACGGCTGCTGGATCGCCGTGATGAGCGCGGGGCGCGGGAAGTAATCGCCGAGCGTGCGCCCATTGATGTCCCACTTGCCGGAGCCGGCGCGAATGTAGACGCGGCAGACCGCTTCCTTGCGGCGGCCGATCGTGTGTGTGATCTGGTCAGACATCGGTTACTTGGCCTCGGCCTTCGGGAAGGTCAACGTCTTGGGCTGCTGCGCGGCGTGCTGGTGCTCGGCTCCGGCGTAGACACGGAGCTTGCCGCGAAGGACCTGACGGCCGAGCGCGGTCTTGGGGAGCATGCCGTAGACGGCCTTCTCGATGATGCGCTCCGGATGCTTCGCGAGCATGCTCGCGAACGGCGTGAAGCGCTCGTGACCCATGTAGCCGGTGTGACGGAAGTATTCCTTCTGCTCCGCCTTGCGGCCCGTCACACGAATCTTGGATGCGTTGATGACGATGACGCCGTCGCCCGTATCCATGTGCGGCGTGAACATCGGCTTGTGCTTGCCGCGAATGATGCGCGCGACTTCTGTCGCGAGACGCCCGAGGATCATCCCCTCGGCGTCGACGACATACCAGTCCTGCTGGATGTCGTCAGGTGTGGCGGTGTACGATTTGAACATGACCAGAATCTGGAACTGCGTTGGACCTGCGCCTCACTGGTGCGTAATGCAACCCGGGTCTCGGCCGCCACTGAAGGCGTTTTGGGGTAGTCACCTAAGTTAGGCAGGGACTTGACGTTGGTCAACCGAGGCTCGCCGCGCGCGTCACATCCAGCGCTCGTGGCCGCCCGCCCTCGCGCGGCGTAGATTCCCATTCGTGCCCGAACAGATACCGACGCCCCGTCGCATCCTGCTGGTCGACGCCGACGCCTTTTTCGTGGCCGTCGCCCGGATGGCCGACCCCGAGGGTGCCGGCCGCGCGCCGCTGCTGATCGTCGGCGGCTCGGCCGAGGGTCGAGGCGTCGTCTGCTCCGCCTCATATGAGGCGCGCAAGTTCGGCGTGCGCTCCGCCATGCCGATGTCGCGCGCGATGCGGCTGTGCCCGCAGGCGATGTGCGTCCCCGTCCCGCGCGGCGCCTGCTCGCAAAAGCATCGCGAGATCCGAACCGTGCTCGAGCAGTACGCCCCTACCGTGCAGGCAGCATCGATCGACGAATGGTATCTCGACCTCGCGGGCACGGACGCGCTGTACGCCGGCGCCCCCATGGACGAGATCGCTGCTCGCATCCGCTCTGCGGTCATCCGGGCGACCGGCCTGACGGTCTCGATCGGGGGCGGCGCGTCAAAGCTCGTCGCGAAGCTCGCCGTGGAGCGCGCGAAACCGAAGCCGGGAACCGGAGCGACCGGGGTCCACGTCGTTCCAGCCGGGGGTGAGCTCGACTTCATGGGTCAGCTGATGCTCGCCGACATCCCGGGGATCGGCCCAAAGACCGCGGCACGGCTCGCCGAGCGGGGACTTCGCGCCGTGGCAGATGTGCTCGCGCTCGACGAGGCGGCACTCGCGCGACTCGCGGGACCTCGCGATGCAGCCTGGCTCGCCGCACGCGCTCGTGGAATCGACGACAGGGAGGTCGCTGAGCGCGCGGAAGCGAAGAGCATCAGCCGAGACGATACCTTCGCGACGGACCTGAACGACGATCTGCTGCTCGAGGGCGAGCTGACCGAGCTCGTGGGTCGAGCCGGAAGCGAGTTGCGCGCCGAGGGGCTGACGGCGCGAACGGTGACGGTGAGGATTCGTGATTCCGACTTCACCACGCGCCAGGCGAGCCGCACGGTGGACGAAGCGCTGGTGTCAGATCGTGCGCTGTTCGTCGTGGCGCGAGAGCTGATGCTCAAGTTGCGGCGCGCACGTCGGGTACCGGCCCGCCTGCTCGGCGTGGGGCTTTCGAACTTCACCGCTCCACCGACGACGCAGCTCACGCTCTTTGACGGGCCAGCGGTGCGAATCGATTCCGAGAAGGACAAGGCCGTCTCGCACGTCATCGATGCCGTGCGCGCCAGGTTCGGGCGCGACGCGATCGCTCCGGGCCGAAGACGCTGAGCTCAGGGAGGGGAGACGTCGGCGACGAAGGCGAGCCAACGGCCGTCCGGGCTCACCACGAGCCGCGACACGTTCCTGATCCCTGGTGAGGCGAGCGTTGCCACTGGGAGCCAGGCGGCCTGATCTCCCATCCTGCCGTTCCACTGGACGAGTTGCCCGTTGGTCGCGGTGAGGAGGTGACCGTCCGGCGACCAGACGTGGAACTCATTGTCCGGTGCCGCGGCGATGACGCGCACTGGACCGCCGCCCGCGAGCGCCTGGCGCATGATCACGAGAGCTTTCGTGGTGCTGTCGCGCTGCGTGTACGTGAATTCGTCGCGTCCCGGCACGCGGTGCACAGCACGCCCGACGTCGCGCGCGACGATGGTATCGCGAATTCCGTCGCCGTCCACGACGTGCAGCGTGGCGGGCTTGCCGAGCACGTACGTCACGAGGCGTGCGCCGCCGAGCCAGGCGTGATATCCCACAGGCCTCAGCTGGGTCAGCACGAGCTCCGGGTCGGAACCATCCAGCGCGAAGCTCCACAACCGCTGCACCGAATCGCGCTCCACGCGAATGGCGCTGAAACGCCGCCCGCCCGGCATCACCGTAGCCGAGTACTCGCTCTCCGGCGTGTTGGTGACGCGCGTGGTGTGGTGCGAGGTGATGTCGTAGCGCCAGATGTCGGCCTGCCCATCCGCGACGACGGTGTAGAGAAAGGCGCGGCTGCCGGGTAGAAATCCGGGTTGATTGTCGTAGCCCGCGCGGTGCGTGACGTTCTGCGGGGTGCCGACGACGATGTCCTTGCCGTGACGACTGAGGCGGGCAAGGAAGATGTCGGCATCGGGCGCCTGGGCGAATGCGATCGGGGCTGCAGCAAGTAGCGCCACCGTCAGCACG
>JAYUTY010000532.1:0-8350 GCA_043754875.1 Gemmatimonadota bacterium | reverse complement strand
GATCTCGTTCCAGCCACGCGTGTACCTCAGCGATCAGTGGGGCTGCCCTGATGGCGTTCCGTTGATCGGCGTCCCCTTCTACCTCGCCGACGACCGACTCGAGCGAATCGAGGCCGAGCATGCCGGAACCGTGGAAGGCGACGAAGAGGCGATGCGCTATCTGCGTCACGAGGCCGGCCATGCGATCAACTACGCATTCCGACTTCACGAGCGTGACGACTTCCCGCAGCTTTTCGGCGACTACGCACGCCCCTACGACGAGCACTATGCCGCTGATCCGCTCTCGCGCGATTACGTGCGGCACATTCTCGGCTGGTACGCGCAGAAGCATCCCGACGAGGACTTCGCCGAGACGTTCGCGGTGTGGCTGACGCCGGAGCTGGACTGGCGGACGGAGTACGCAGGCTGGGGCGCACTGGCAAAGCTCGAATGGATGGACAGGACGATTCGCGGGATTGGTGCCGAAGGCAGCGAGTCGCCGGCCGTCACCGAGAACGACATGCCGGTGGACTCGATGCACTGGAGCATCGCTGAGCACTACGCCGAGGACGAGCCGCTGCCACTCGGGGACGCGCGACAATTCGACGCCGATCTCCGGCGCATTTTCGGAACGACCATCGATGCACCGCTCGGCGAGCCCGCATTTCGCTTCCTTCAGGAGCACGAGGGGGAGCTGGTGGCGCGCATCGCGTACTGGTGCGGCATGGGACCGGCTGCGGTTCGATCACTGATCCGCGCCATCACGGAACGTGCGCGCGCGCTCGATCTGCGTGTGACCGGACTCGAGGCGGCAGCGCTGATCGAGCTGTCGGCATTCGGAACGGTCGTCGTCATGCACTGGCGGTATACGCGCGTACGACACACTCCACTCCATCTCGAGGACGAATGAACGTTGCCTTGCTTCATGGCGCTGACGCCGCCGAAGAACCAGCCGATCCGGTGCTCGAACAGCTCGAGCATGCACTTCGTGGTCTCGGGCACGAGGTGTCGCGCGTCGGTGTGGCGAGCGACGTGGAGCCGGTGATCGCGGCGATCCGTGCGGCCGATCCGGCACTCGTCGTGAACCTCGCCGAATCGTTCGGCGGACGGAGCGCGCTGGAATCGAACGTGGCCGCGCTGCTGAATCTCCTCGACCTCCGGTACACCGGATCGGGGCCCGCCGCCCTGATGATGGCGGGTGACAAGAGTCTCACCAAGCAGGTACTCGGCTTCCACCGGATACTGACGCCAGAATTCGCGACCGTCTATCGCGGCGCCCTCGACCACGTGGGAGATCTCCACTTTCCATTGATCGTGAAGCCGCCGCAGGAGGACGCCTCGCTCGGCATCACGTCGAAGAGCGTCGTACGGGACATCAACGGGTTACTCGGGATGATGGACTCGCTTCAGCGCGAGTTCCAGTCACCGGTGCTGGTGGAGGAGTTCGTGGAGGGGCGCGAGTTCTACGTGGGCGTGCTGGGGAACGTGAACCCTGTCGCACTGCCGGTGATCGAGCTGGACTTCAGCGCATTCCCGGCCGATCGCGCACGGATTGCGAGCTGGGAGGCGAAGTGGGGTGAGGGCGGCACTGGAGGCACCGAGGAAACGGGGGCCGAGTTCACGGGCACGCGCTCGATCTTTCCGACGGACGTGAGCGAGGAGTTGCTCGGTCGGATGCAGGCGGTAGCGGTCGAAGCGTTCAATGCACTCCGGCTTCGCGACTATGGCCGGATCGATCTCCGGGTGACGGAGGACGAACGCATCTACGTGATCGAGGTGAATCCAAACTGCTACCTGGAAGCCAGTGGGGAATTCTCGCGAGCGGCGGCGGCGACGGGAATGGCGCACGAGCAGTTGATCGGCCGGATCGTGGAGTTGGCGGTGGGCCGCTACTCGCGTTGAAGGAGGACGGAGGAGCAGGAACGAAAGAAGCCGGCGCGAATGCGCCGGCTTCTCCGTTATGCGACAGCGAACTGCTTACTTCTTCGCGGTCTTGCGGGCGCTCTTCTTCGCGCCGGACTTCTTCGCCGTCGTCTTCTTGCGGGCGCCGGACTTCTTCGCGCCAGCCTTGGCGGTCTTCTTTGCAGGCGACTTACGGGCCGCCTTCTTCGCGCCAGTCTTCTTTGCGCCGGTCTTGCGAGCGCTCTTCTTAGCAGCTGCCATGGTAATCTCCAGTGAAGGAGTGAAATGCTCGATGGAACCCCCGGTGGTTCATACGAGCCAGCGGTGCACCGTAGTGCGTCCGCTGCACCACGATCTCATGGCGAGACCGTGAAGGAACGGCGACGCGTGAATCTCAGACTGCGTCGCTCAAGCTGGTGAAATTGAAGTCCCGCACTTTGAGCGGCGGAACGACGATGGCCTGACCTGGCCCTCCATCCTCGCTTGCGCTGACCCGCACCGGCGTGCCGAGCGCTTCGAGATTATTCAACATGAAGACTGGTGAGTCGTTAAACCGCAAATTCTTTACCGCGCGGCTGATTTTTCCATTTTCGATCAGGAAGGTACCATCGCGCGTGAGGCCTGTGTAGAGGATCGTACGCTGGTCGACCGGACGTAAGTACCAGAAACGCGTGACAAGCAGACCGCGCGGCGTGGAGGCGATCATCTGCTCGAGCGAGCTCGATCCGCCGCTCATCCGCAACGAGCCGCCGCTCGCGGAGGGAGTGACGCCCTTCTTCTGCGCCCAGAAACGATCGTAGTTGAGTGTCTTCACGACGCCGTTCTCGATCCACACACTGCGCTGCGTCGGCAGCCCTTCGGCGGTGAACGGCGCACCGGCGACATCGGGGTCGAAGGGATCGGAGGCGATGGTGACGCGCTCGTCGACGACCTTCGTGCCGATCTTGTTTCCGCCGCCGGGCTTCGAGAAAAACGAGCGGCCTTCATCGGCGTTCCGCGCATTGAGCGCGTTGGCGATGAATTGAATCAGGTTGCCGACCGCGGTTGGCTCGAAGACAACGGTATAGCGCCCCGGCTCGATGGCGGCGGGATTCGCCGATGCCCGCGCCTTCTCTGCGGCACGTGCTCCGAGCGCGGCGGGATCAATGCGCGACCAGTCGTGATGCGACGCGCCGGCCCAGCCCGATCCGGAACCGTCCGGCGTCCGCACCGTGGTGGTGAGAGCGGTGGAGGTCGAACGCGAGTACGCGAAGAGTCCCTTCATGTTCGCAACCGCGCTCGCGCCGGCTCGTGTGTCCAGGTAGCCGGTGGAGACGAGGCCACCCGAGGTCGCGGGCGCGGTGATCGCGCGGACCGCGTTCGCGCGGCCCTGCGGATCGAGCGACGCGGTGGCATCGCTCCAGTTGCTACCTGCCTGGTACTGCTGTGGCTCGAGCTCCGGCGTGAACTCCGGATCTTCGGGCGCGAGCTTCGCGAGGCGCTCGGCGGTCTGCACAGCCTGCCGTAGCCCGGCCTCGTCCAACTGATTGGTGGTGCTCGATGCGGAGCGCCGGCCTACATAGGCCGTGATCGTGACGGCCGTATCGAAGTTGTCGCCGCCCGTGGAGACCTGATTCACCGCGAAGCGCGTGTTGCCGCGACTGCCGCTGACGATGTTGACCCGCGCTCCCTCCGCCGTCGTGACGTAGCCGAGCGCCTGCTTGGCGATTCGCTCGCACTCGTCGCGCGAGAGATAGCGCGCCTGTTCGACCAGCGATCGCAGCTCGCTCATGCCTTCCGCCCGGTGTTGATGACGTTGACCGCGCGGAAGCGCGACGGGACGCAACCGTGGCTGACCGCGTTCACCTGGCTCGGCTGGCCCTTCGCGTCGTTGAACGCGCCGCCGAGATGATAGCTCTTCTTCCCGCCGAGCATGTCGAGCGAGCCCCAGAACTCGGGGGTGCGCATCTGATACGCGACGTCCTTGAGCATGCCGACGATCTTGCCGCCCTTCACCTCATAGGCGAGCTGACCACCGAACTGCGCGTTGTAGCGCTGCTGGTCGATCGAGAAGCTGCCGTCTCCCATGATGACGATCCCGCGGTCCGTGGCCGCGATGAGATCCTCCATCCCGTAGTCCTTCTCGCCGGGGAGGAGCGAGACGTTGGGCATGCGCTGGAACTGCACATCGGCCCAGGTCTGTCCGTAGGAGCAGCCGTGCGAGCGAACAGCGCGACCGCTCTGCTTGTAGTAGTCGGCGAGGACGGGCGCCTGTTCGCGCGTGGTCTGATAGTCGACGAAGATGCCCTTCCGGATGATGTCGAAGCTCTCCGGCTTGACCCCTTCGTCATCCCAGCCGACTGCGCCGAGAGAGCCCACCTGCTCCCGGTCGCCGCGAATGTTCATGAGCGGCGAGCCGAACTTGAGCTTGCCGAGCACGGCGCTCGGCGGGGCGACGAACGAGGTGCCCGCGTAGTTCGCCTCGAAGCCGAGCGCACGATCGAGCTCGGTGGGATGCGCGACCGACTCATGGATCGTGAGCCAGAGATGCGCCGGGTCGAGGATCAGGTCGTAGCGTCCGACCTCGACCGGCTTGGCGCTGATCTTCTGCACTGCCTCGTTCGCCCAGCGTGACGCGTTCTCGACGAGCCGCGCGTCGCGCACGTGCTCGTACCCGCGGCCCATCGGGGCGATCTCGTTCGCCTGCCGGGTCTGGAAGTCGCTGCCGTCGGACGAGACCGCGGTCACCGTCATCGACGGCTGGGTGCGGTAGATCGTCTGCACGATGAACGAGCCGTCCGTGGAGGCGAAGCTCTTCTCCTCGCGGAGGAAGAACATGCTCGAGTTGACGAAGCGTGCACCGCCCTTGAGCGCGGCCGCGTTCGCGGCGAGCAGCAGCCCGACCTTGTCCTCGACCGAGACGGTGAACGGATCGATCTCGACGGGGGTGTGCCAGGCGCCGTTGGGCACGGGGGTGACGGGGGCGAGCTGCACTGGGCGCACGAGCGTGGCGCTGTTGGCGCGCGCCTGGAGCGCGGCCTGCCGGGCGACGCGCGCGATCTCGTCGCGCGACAGTTCGCGGCTGGCGGCGAAACCCCACGCACCGTTGACGAGCGCGCGCACACCGAAGCCAGCCGTCTCGTTGTCCACGAGGCCCTGGACGCGCTGCTCGCGAGTGAAGAGCGACTGCGTGCGATTGCGGGCGAAGCGCACGTCGGCATACGTCGCGCCGGCACCACGTGCGGCGTCGAGCGCGACCTGCGCGAGCTCCTTGATGTTGGGATCGCCGACCGAGAAGCGGTGGGATGAGGCGGCCGCAACGCGCGTGGCGGCATCTGCGGCGGCGGGCATCGCAGCGAGCGACGCGAAGGCCGCCGCGGCGGCGGACGTGTTCTTGACGAACTCTCGGCGGGTTGACCCCACGCAGTATCCCAGGACTCTGGCAATGCTCGGCGCACATCCGGACGAATGCGCACGACTAATGAGCAACTTGCGCGAATATAGGAACGCGCGAAATCCCACGCAATAGTGAATCGCGCGTATCGATACGTCGTGACGACGTCGCGATGACACGTGCGAGTGGAGGAATGGCGCGGATGTTCGCAGCGCCCTGCAGTGATGCGCACTTCCCTGCATCGTCGACACCGACGAGCTTTCGTGCACGGCGCGCAACTTCGCGACGCCGCGAGGTCACCTCAGAGATCGAGTGAGGCGCACGTGAGAGCGCTGGTGAAAGCGACGGCGGGACGAGGGTTCGAGCTGCGGGACGTTCCCACGCCAGTGATCCGCGACGATGAAGTGCTGATCAAGGTTCGTCGGGCAGGCGTGTGCGGCACGGATGTGCACATCTACGACTGGGACGCATGGGCGCAGGGGCGCTGTCGCCCGCCATTCACGGTGGGACACGAGTTCGCGGGCGACGTCGTGCAGGTGGGAACGCTGGTTGCCGACGTGCGCGAGGGGGATCGCGTGACGGCCGAGGGACACATCGTCTGCGGACGCTGCCATCTCTGTCGCACGGGCAATGCACACGTCTGCCCCAATACGCGGATCATCGGCGTGGACCGCGACGGCTGCTTCGCCGATTACATCGCGATGCCGGCGTCGAACGTCTGGCACCTCGACGACGCGGTGTCGTACGAGATCGGCGGCATTCACGACCCCATGGGGAACGCGTTCCACACGGCGCTCGTGGGCACGGAGCTGTCGGGCAAGACGGTGCTCGTGACCGGCTGCGGCCCCATCGGGATCTTCGCGGTGGGGATCTGCAAGGCGGCCGGCGCGTCGCGCATCATCGCCAGCGACGTGAACACGACGCGGCTCGCGCTGGCGCGCGAGATGGGTGCCCACGATGCGGTCGCGCCGACGGGGGCCGAGGCTGCGGTGCGCGGCGCAACGAGCGGACTCGGCGTGGACGTGGTGCTGGAGATGTCCGGAGTGCCGGCAGCCATTCACCAGGCGTTCGCGCTGGTGCGTGTTGGCGGGCGCGTTCAGATGCTCGGCATCCCGGCCAAGCCGATGGAGGTGGACTTCGCGACCGAGATCATCTTCAAGGGGATCACCGTCTACGGTGTGGTCGGCCGGAAGATGTACGACACCTGGATCCAGATGACGCAGTTCCTGCGGTCCGGGCAGTTCGACCCGACGCCGGTGATCACGCACCGCTTCCCGCTCGAGCAGTTCGACGAGGCGATCGCCGCGATCAAGGGCGGCTCCGCGGGCAAGGTGGTATTCGAAATGGCGTGAGTCGGCACGGCATTCCGCCCGACCTTCACATCCGAGACAACGGCCACAACTGGCATCCGGGACACAACGGACGATCATGACACTGAACACGAAGTTCACTGCCGGACTCGAGTCGAAGCTGCAGCAGCTGCGCGACGAGCACGTCTACAAGCGCCTCAACTTCCTCGATTCGCCGCAGGCAGCGCGCGTGCAGATGGAGGGGCGCGGCGAGGTGCTGATCCTCTCGTCCAACAACTACCTCGGCCTCTCGGCGGAGCCGGCGGTAGTGGAGGCAGGGCACGACGGGCTGCGCCGCTTCGGCGCCGGGACGGGGAGCGTGCGCTTCATCTGCGGCACCTTCACCGTCCACCGCGAGCTGGAAGCGGCCATCGCGCGGTTCGTCGGTACCGAGGCCGCCATGTCGTACGTCTCGGCATGGAACGCCAACGAGGGGCTGACGGCGACGGTCGTGGAGGAGGGAGACTTCGTGGTGTCCGACGCGTTGAACCATGCGTCGATCATCGACTCGATCCGCCTGGCGAAGTCGATCACGAAGTGCCAGACGGCTGTCTACAAGCATGCTGACCTGGACGACCTGCGGGCGAAGCTCACGGCGGCGAGCGGTGCGAAGCGCCGGATCGTGTGGAGCGATGGTGTCTTCTCGATGGAAGGCTCGATCGCGCCGCTGCCCGAGCTGGCGCAGATCTGCCGAGACCATGATGCGGTGCTCGTGATCGACGACTCGCATGCGACCGGCGTGCTCGGCGCGACCGGCCGCGGCACCGCCGAGCACTTCGGCATGATCGGCGAGATCGACATCATCACGTCTACGCTCGGCAAGGCGCTGGGCGGCGCAGCGGGGGGCTTCGTGGCCGGATCGAGCGCGTTGTGCGACTACCTGACGCAGCGCTCGCGCCCGCAGCTGTTCTCGAACGCGCTGCCGCCGACCGTCGCGGCGAGCGCGCTGGCCTCGATCGAGTTCATCGAGCAGCATCCAGAGCGTGTGCAGGCGCTGCGCGACAACGCGCAGTACTTCCGGAACCAGATCACGGAAGCGGGTTTCAAGCCGCTGGCTGGAGAGACCCCGATCATCCCGATCATCGTGGGCGAGACGGCAGCGGCGATCCAACTCAGCGACCTGCTGCTGGACGAAGGGGTGTTCGTGACGGGCTTCGGCTTTCCGGTAGTGCCGCAAGGACAGGCGCGTGTGCGATGCCAGATCTCGGCAACGCACACGCGAGCGGATCTCGACGAGGCGATCGCGGCGTTCGTGCGGGTTGGGAGGAAGCTCAAGCTAGTGTGAGTCCGGGAGCGTTCATGGATTGAAAGGGCGCGAAGTGCTTGAGGGCGCGAGATGCCGAACGGCGCGAACTGCTTGACGGCGCTGAATGCCGAACGGCGCAAGATGCCAGAGGGCGCCAGATGCCGAACTGCGCCGGATGCCAGACGGCGCGTGGTGCCGGAGGGCGGAAAGGGCGTTTGATGCGGGCGGCGTGATGGGGGGTGACGCGCGGCGCGTTCCGTTGCCGCACGATGTCTTGATGACACACCGGGATCTCGATGTGCTCGACGCGGTCAATCGAGTCGCTGAGCGCGTCAATCTGCTCATCGCTCGATTGGCGCGAGACGTTGACTGCGCGCCAGCCAACTGCGTCGGTCCGTCCCGTCGATCAACGCGAACATCAGGGAAGGCTTCGCGCCCGATCGCTCGAGATCGCCCGAGGTGAGGCCGAAGAGACGATCCGGCACCTGAAGGCGAATCTCC
>JAYUTY010000531.1:0-2832 GCA_043754875.1 Gemmatimonadota bacterium | reverse complement strand
GCTTGAGCAGCGTCTGCTTCTCGGAGCGGCTGCCGAAGAGGAGCAGCGACGTCTCCTCGAGATAGCGCGCCGGGATGTAGACGCGCGGCCCGATTGCGGTGCTGATACCGACGTCACCCGGCACGCTGACGAGCGTGCCTCGGATCACGAAGTGCGAGAAGCCGAGCAGGAGCGTGTCGCCGATCTGCGCGTCCAGCGCGATGAGGAGTGAGGGATCGACGAGCGCATTGCGCCCTTCCTGCACGTGCGCCCACTCGCCAGCGGGGCTCGTGACGATGGTGCCGTAGAAGGGATAGCCGGGGGTGACCGCCTTGATCTGTGCAAGCCGCGTCCGACCTGTACGCTGGACGAGTGCCATCGACGCGAAGCTCGTCACGTCGGCGACGCCGACGCCTTCGCGCCGCAGCGAGTCGAGCGCGGCGAGCACCGGCTTGGGATAGGTGCTGCGCGTGGAGAGCGCGATGTCGCCACCAAGAAGTCCGCGTGCCTGCTCGCGCACCGACCGCTGCGTGTTGCTCGCGAACGAGTCGATCGCGACGAGGGCGGCGACGCCGAGCGAGATGGACGACATGTAGAGCAGGAGCCGGCGACGTGCCGTGCGGCTCTCCTTCCAGGCGAGCGCGAGCAGTTGGGAGGCGCGCATCAGCCAGCGGCCCGCGCGGTCGGTGGCACTGCCAACTCGGCGGCACCGGATGGCGCGTCGCTCACGACGGCACCGTCGGCGAGGCGGATGACGCGTTGCGCGCGGCGAGCAAGCGCCAGATCGTGCGTCACCAGAACGATGGTCGTGCCCGACTCGCGATTGAGCGTCTCGAGCAGCTCGACGATGTGTGCACCCGTGTCGCTGTCGAGGTTGCCCGTGGGCTCGTCGGCGAAGAGCAGGCGCGGCGAATTGCTGAAGGCGCGGGCGATGGCGACGCGCTGCTGCTCGCCGCCCGAGAGCTGGTTGGGGAAGTGATGCCCGCGGCCGGCGAGTCCGACGCGCTCGAGCAGCTCGCGCGCACGTGCGGGCGCTCCGTCGTCGCCGCGCAGCTCGAGCGGCACCTGCACGTTCTCCTGCGCCGTGAGCGTCGGGATGAGCTGGAAACTCTGGAAGACGAAGCCGACTTTCTCTCCTCGCAGGCGGGCGCGCTGGTCTTCGGACAGCTTGGAGAGGTCCGTGTCGTCCAGGAGGACCGCACCGCTCGAGGGAACGTCGAGACCGGCGAGGAGCCCGAGCAGCGTCGTCTTGCCGCTCCCCGACGGCCCGACAATCGCGACGAATGCGGCATCGGGGATGATGAAGCTGACGTCACGCAACACGGCCAGCCGGCGATCGCCGCTCTGGTATTCCTTGGTCAACCGGCGAGCTTCGAGCATGATATTCGTGAGAGGATGGAGCGCGGCGCTGGTGGCCGCGGTGAGTCTGGGCGTCGGTCTGGGCTGCAGCAGCGAGCGTACGGCGAAGGAGTCTGGCGCGCCGCCATCCGCAGCGGCCCCAGCCGGCGCCGTGTCCGCCTCGGCTGCGACGCCGAGCGCCGGTGCTGCACCTGCTGCCGGTGCGGCGTCGGTGAGCGGTGCAGGTGCAGGTGGGAGCCAGGGCCGGCGAGCCGTGCTCTTTCTCGGCACGTCGCTGACGGCCGGACTGGGGCTGGACCCGGACAGCGCATACCCGCAGCAGCTGCAGCGCAAGATCGACGCGCGCGGACTTCCGTATCGGACTGTGAATGCTGGAGTGAGTGGTGAGACGGCGGCCGGCCTGCTGCGTCGGCTCGACTGGGTGCTCCAGCAGCCCGCTGCGGTGATCGTGGTGGAGACCGGCGCGAACGACGGGTTGCGTGGGCAGTCGGTGGAGGGAACGAAGCAAACGATCGGGGAGATCCTGAGCCGCATCAAGCGGGATCGTCCCGAGGCGAAGGTGCTGCTCGTGCAGATGGAGGCGCCGACCAATCTCGGTACGAGTTATACGACCGCGTTCCACGCGATGTTTCCCGTGCTGGCGAAGGAATACGGCGTGACGCTGCTTCCGTTCCTGCTCGATCGCGTGGCGGGGCACGCAGAGCTCAATCAGGCGGACGGAGTGCACCCCAACCCGGACGGCGAGCGGATCGTGGTGGACAATGTGTGGCGGGGGCTGCAGCCCGTGCTGGCGACGCCGTGATCGACGCAAGGGGAGTGGGATGAACCCGGCGCCCATTGCTCTCTCGCCCCTGCTCGCCTAAGCTTCAAGGCTGTCCCACTTTACGTCATTCACTGCTGGAGTTCTCATGGCTGTACCAGCCACTCATATCCGCCGCGGGATGGTCATCGTCTTCGAAGGCGAGCCGGTCCGCGTAGTCGAGTTCCGTCACCACACGCCGGGCAACCTGCGCGCGATGGTGCAGGCGAAGCTCAAGAGCCTCAGGACGGGCAACAGCTTCGACCACCGCTTCCGGGCCGCCGACTCGATCGAGCCGGCGATGATGGAGACGCACGAGCTCGAGTACATGTACGACGCGAGTGGGACGTATCACTTCATGAACGTCCAGAACTACGACCAGATCGAGATGGAAGAGGAGGCGCTGGGGGACAATGCGCCGTGGATGCAGCCGGGGATGAAGATCCAGGCCGAGTATTTCGATGGGTCGCCGGTTGGGATCCGGCTGCCGAACTCGATGACGCTCGAGATCGTGGAGACCAACCCCGTGATGAAGACGGCGACGAAGACTGCGTCGTCGAAGCCGGCGAAGCTGGAGAATGGGGTGACCGTGAACGTGCCGGAGTTCGTGGCGACGGGCGACAAGATCCGCGTGAACCCGACCACGGGCGAGTACATCGAGCGCGCGAAGTAGGCTCGTCGTCCGTCGTTTCGAT
>JAYUTY010000530.1:0-2843 GCA_043754875.1 Gemmatimonadota bacterium | reverse complement strand
TGTGGTTTCGAACTGGAAGGCAGGGCGTTTCGCCCGCACGTGACGCTGGCTCGTGTGCGGCGCCCCATCGGCGAGGAACGTGGCCGCGCGCTGCACCGCGTTGCCCGCACGGTAGAATTCAGGGGCTTGCAGCATGTCGCGCATATCACGCTGTACGAGAGCCTGCTCGAACCCGCGGGCGCACGCTATCGCCGCCTGCACGCGGCAACCTTCGACGGACGGTGACCGATGGGCTGTATCGCTCGGCTGGGATGCCTCATGATGCTCGCGCTGATCGCCGTCGGCGCCTGGTTCACGCGCGATCGCTGGATGTCGAAGGTGCCGGGCGGCACGCCCGCGACGGTAGCCACCGCCGCGGGTTGGGAGCCACTCACCCCCGAGGCCGGCGTACGCGGCAAGCGCGCGATCGACGGGTTGAGCTCGACGTCCGGACCGGTCTACGTCAATCTCCGCGCGAGCGAAGTGGCCTCGTACGTCTTCCAGAGCGTGGGGCACACGATCCCGGCTGGTGCGGATAGCGCCGAGGCGGCAGTGATTGGCGACGTGCTGTACGTGCGGGCGGTCGTACCGGTGAAGTCGCTTGCCGGCTCCGGCGTCCTCGGTCCGCTCGGCGGGCTGCTCAACGATCGTGAGCGGCTTTCCTTCGGTGGCACCTTCCACGTGGTGCGTCCGGGGCTCAGCGAGTTCCAGGTGCGCGAGATCAAGCTGCGCGACTTCAAGGTGCCGTCGGGTGCCATCCCGCGTCTGCTGCAGCAGATCTCGCGCAATCGCCCCGCGGGAGTCGCGCCCGACGCGATCCCGGTACCCACTCCCCGCGCGCTGGGCGACGTCCGCATCGCGAATCACTTCGTCACGCTATACAAGAACACGGGGCAGGCGCGGCCATGAGTCGTCGCATCCTGATCGTCGACGACGAGCAGGGCATCCGCGCCGCCCTCGGCCAGCTGCTGGAGTTCGAGGGCTACGAGGTGCGCACGGCGGCGAACGCCGTGGATGGACTGTCGGAGTACGCGCGCTTCCATCCGCATCTCGTCTTCATGGACGTCAAGATGGCGGGGATCGACGGCCTCGAGGCGCTGCGCAAGCTGCGCGAGCAGGACGCCAGCGCGATCGTCGTCATGATCAGCGGTCACGCCACGATCCAGACGGCGGTGGAGGCGACGCAGCACGGCGCGTACGACATCCTCGAGAAGCCGCTCGACACCGATCGCATCCTCGTCACGCTGCGCAACGCGCTGGCGCATCTCGATCTGCACGAGGAGAACGCGCGGCTGCGCAGCAGCGTGCAATCGCGCTTCGAGATCGTCGGCGCGTCGTACGGGATTCGTGCCGTCACCGAGAAGATCGCGCTCGTGGGCAAGACGCCAGCGCGCGTGCTGATCACCGGTGAGAACGGTACAGGCAAGGAGCTCGTCGCGCGCGCGCTGCACGCGCAGTCGGTGCGCGTGAAGGGGCCGTTCATCGAGGTCAACTGCGCTGCGATCCCGAGCGAGTTGATCGAGAGCGAGCTGTTCGGACACATGAAGGGCTCGTTCACGGGAGCCACCGCTGACCGACCCGGCAAGTTCGAGCAGGCCGACGGCGGTACGCTCTTCCTCGACGAGATCGGCGACATGAGTCTCGCCGCGCAGGCCAAGGTGTTGCGCGTGCTGCAGGATGGAGTGGTGACGCGCATCGGCGGTGCGAAGGCAATCCAGGTCGACGTCCGCGTGCTCGCGGCGACGAACAAGGACGTCGAGGCCGAAATTGCGGCTGGCCGCTTCCGCGAGGACCTGTTCTATCGATTGAACGTCGTCCCGATTCACGTGCCGCCGCTGCGCGAGCGGCGAGAGGACATCCCGCTGCTCATCGGTTACTTCCTCGACCAGCTCACCGGCCCCGCGGGACTCGCGCCGCGGGCCATGAGCGACGAGGCGGTCGCCCGCCTCGCGACGCTCGACTGGCCGGGCAACGTGCGCGAACTGCGCAACACGATCGAACGGCTGCTGATCCTATCCTCCGGACCGCGCATCTCGGCGGATGACGTCGATCGGCTGGTGGGCCGGCGCGCGGATGGCGCCGAGCCGGGGCTCGGCGGTCTGCTCGACCTGCCGACGTTCGATGAGTTCAAGCACGCCGCGGAGCGTGCGTATCTGCTCGCGAAGCTGCGCGCGTACGATTGGAACGTCAGCGAGACGGCGCGCGCGCTGGACATGCCGCGCTCCAACCTGTACAAGAAGATCGAGCGGTACGCGCTCAGTCGCGAAGGCGGACCGCCGCCCGCGGTGACTTCTGCAGGTGCCGACGAGGACGACGACGAATGACGAACTGGGACGCGGAGCTCAAGAAGATCGACAAGCAGTTGGAGACGATGTCGGACTCGGCGCTCATCCCCGCCGCGCCGGCGTCGGCCGGGCCGGAGCGCAAGCGCGAGGTCGAGGCGGTGCGCGCGAACACGCGCACCTGGCCCGCCTTCCTCCGCCTGGCGCTCGCCTCCGCGCTGGGTATCGGAATCCTCTTCTGGCCCTACGAGACGCGCTGCGGAGTGGGGCTCGCGGGCTACCTCGTCGCCATCGCCGTCCTCGCGATCGGTGGATTGTGGAGCAGCGTATGGACGTGGCGTCATCGCACCGCACGCGCGCATGTGCTCTCGCTCCTCCTGATCGCGTGGGGTCTCGTGCTGGGTGCGCGGGAAGTGCTGCCGCGCAGCGGCTATGCGAAGTCCGACGCGCTGCGACCGTCGGGCTTTGGCTGCCAGGTGGTCGTCAAGTGACTGACGCGCCGTCGTCTGGCCGGCGCGTGGGCTCTGTTGCGGATCGGGTGGAGGTTCCTGCTGGTCGCGATCGCGCTCACGTCCTACGGTA
>JAYUTY010000529.1:0-23662 GCA_043754875.1 Gemmatimonadota bacterium | reverse complement strand
CGCTGCGCTGCCGCCCGAGTCTCACCGACGGTGGGCGGTCATGCGCATGCCGTGCTTGGCGCGCAGCGTGACGATCGGCTGCGGCACCACCCTGTGGCCCGGCACGAGTCGCAGCCGCCACCGGCGCGCGATGGTCGCGATGGCGAGGATCCCCTCCATCCAGGCGAACTGCTCGCCGATGCAGATGCGTGGCCCGGCGCCAAAGGGAAAGTAGGAGAACTTCGGTCGTGCCTCGTGGTGCGCGCTCCCTCCCGTCAACCAGCGCTCCGGGGTGAATCGCTCGGCCTCCGGCCACCAGCGGGGATCGCGGTGCATCACCCACTGGCTCATCAGCACGATCGTGCGCGGCGCCAGAGTGTGGGGCCCGAGCTGGTACTCCTGCATCACCCGCCGGCCCACGATCCACGCAGGCGGGTAGAGACGCATCGTTTCGGCGAGCACGGCACGCGTGTAGGGGAGCCGCGCCACATCGGCCGCGCCGAGCGGCGCATCACCGAGTGCATCGAGCTCATCGTGGAGCCGCCGCTCCACTTCGGGGTGCTGCGACAGCAGATAGAAGGCCCAGACGAGCGCGTTCGCCGTCGTCTCGTGGCCGGCCAGCAGGATCGTCATCGCCTCGTCGCGGAGCTGGCGATCGGTCATCATGCCGCCATCACCTTCATTGTCCTGTGACAGTAGCAGCATCGAGAGGAGATCGCCGCGGTCTTCCCCGGACTGCCGACGCGCCTCGATCAGGCGATAGATCGTCGCGTCGAGCCGGTCGCGCCCTCGGATGAAGCGACGCGCAGCAGGCAACGGAAGCTTGAGCAGCAGCTCGCCGAACGGCAGGACGGTGAAGTGGAACGCGGCGAGTGCGGCCGAGAGTGCCGCGCCGATGTCCTGCGCCTCGCCCTCGATGTCGGCGTCGAACAGCGTCTTCCCCACGACGGCGAGCGTGTAGGCGGCCATCTCGGGCGCGAGGTCGAATGCGTCGCCATCCCGCCAGCCGTCGGTGCGTCGCCGGGCGTAGGCGGCCATCGTCTCCCCGTAGGCATTCACGCGTGCCCGATGGAAGGCTGGCTGCGCGAGGCGACGCTGGCGCCGGTGGAATTCTCCCTCGCTCGTGAGGAGTCCCTCGCCGAGCAGGAGCTTGGCGCCCTCGAGGCCGCGTCCCTTGTGGAAGAGCCGGGCATCGGTGACGAGCACGTCGCGGATCAGCGCCGGATCGCTCACTAGCACGATCGGCTGACCCGCGATGGCGAAGCCGGCGACGTCTCCGTAGTCACGGGCGAGGGCCGGCATGAAGTCGAGCGGACGCCGGGTGACGGCGAGGGCGAACTCGCCGGGGAAGCGGCGGCGGGGCCCCGGCACCCCCTGGGGTCCAGCCGCGGACGATCGGGTGAACGGATACATACGCCGGCAAGCTACACGCGCTTCTGGGGCGCCGCGTCGGAGGCCGATAGCTTCTCATCGTGCCGGCGGACTCGGGAGACTTCTTCCGGCCCGAATAGATGGCAAGCAAGTAGGTACTTGCATACACATGTGTTTTCGCTAGAATGCCCGCATGGTCAGTAGAGAACGAATTCTAGATGCCGCAGCGCGTGTCTATGCGAAGCACGGCTTCCGGGGCGCCACGACACGCCTCATCGCGATCGAGGCGGGCGTCAACGAGGTCACCCTGTTCCGGACCTTCGGGTCCAAGGGTGCACTGCTCGAAGCCGTCCTCACACAAAACGACTTCCTCAACTCGGTCCTCCGGCTTCCCGTCGACCCGGTCGACGCTCACAGCGAGCTGACCAGTTGGGTCGGCACGAGCCTCACCAAGCTCCGCGAGCTTCGCCCCCTCCTGATTCACACCACGAGCGAGCTCGAGGAGCGACCCGAGGCTGCCGAGTTCGCCTGCAACGGCCGGCATCACGCGCACGCGGAGCTTCGGGGCTACGTGGAGCGGCTCCAGGCCATCGGAGCCGCCGACCCCGACGCCGACGTGATGGCCGCCGTCGTGATGCTCGTCAGCGCCGTGATGGGCGACGTCATGGGCCGCCCCATGGTGCCCGACGCCTATCCACCCGAAGGCGAGGTGGCCGAGCGCTACGTCCGCTGCTTTCTCCGGATGATCGCGATCCCTTGGTCGGCGGGAGTCACAGCACCGGAAGCCACAGTATCGGCCACCGCAGCGGACCTCCACTGATGAGTGCACGGACCTCTGACACCAGCACTGACACCAGCAACGACGCGCGCGCGTACGGCGACGCGCGACACCTCTCGCGACATCTCACCATCACCACCCCAATAGCAATGACCGTCGAACGGACCCGGGCACGCGGGCGCTTCCACGCGCGACGCGCGTGCGCTCTGCTGCTCGTGGTCGCATCGTCCTCGCTCGCCTCCGCGCAGCAGCCGGGACAAACAGTGCGTCAGGTCTCCCTGGATGAGGCCATCCGCGTCGCCACGCAGCAGAGCGAGGCGCTCCAGCTCGCCCGCGCTGGCGTGGCGCGCGCCTCCGGCCAGCAGCGGCAGGCGCAGAGCCAGTATCTCCCGCAGCTCAACTCGAATGTTGCCTATGCGCGCACGCTGCGGTCGCAGTTCTCCGCGCTCGCCAGCGGCACCACGACCGACACCGCGACCGGGCCGAGGACGCAGTCGCTCTGCACCCCCGCCATTCCGGCCAACGCCACGCCGGAGCAGCGCGCCGCCGCGCTCGCGCAGGCGATCACCTGTCCCGCCGCGCAGGGCATCGACTTCTCCAAGGTCGGCTTCGGCGCGCGCAACCAGTACACGGTCGGGCTCAGCTTCTCGCAGAGCGTCTACTCGGGTGGCCGCATCAGTGGGCAGATCGCCTCGGCCAACGCCTCGCGCCGCTCCGCGGACATCGAGGTCATTGCACAGCGTGCCCAGCTCGCGCTCGACGTCACGCAGTCGTACTTCGACGCCGTGCTCGCCGACCGTCTCGTGACGATCGCCGACTCCACGCTCGCACAGACGGAGGAGCTGCTCCGCCAGACGCAGCTCGCCCGGAAGGTCGGCAACCAGAGCGAGTTCGAGCTGCTGCGCGCCACGGTCACGCGCGACAACCAGCGCCCGGTGCTCATCTCGCGCCGCGGCGATCGCGACATCGCGTACCTGCGGCTCAAGCAGCTGCTCAACTTCCCGCTCGACGAGCCGCTCGCCCTCACCACGCCGCTCGACGAGCCGGCCACGGTGACGCGCGTGATTGCCGCGAACGTGCCGAACGCCTCCGGGCGCCTCGTGGCCGATTCACTCTCGCCGCTCCCCGCGCCGGACACCAGCACCGCGAACCGCGCCCCGGTCCGCGAGTCCGAAGAAGCCGTGCGCGCGCAGGAAGGACTCCTTCGCGTCGCGCGCGCCGATCGCCTGCCGTCGCTCGCGCTCACGTCCAACTACCAGCGTCTCTTCTTTCCGCAGAACTTCCTGCCGTCGATCAATCAGTACAGCGAGAACTGGACGGTCGGCGGCTCGATCGGCCTCGCCCTGTTCAGCGGTGGCCGGATCACCGGGCAGATCGAGGTCGCGCAGGCGAATCTCGACGAGGCGCGCGCACGGCTGCAGCAGTCGCGCGAGCTCGCCGCCCTCGACACGCGAGTCGCGCTCAACCAGCTCCAGGTCGCCGAGGCGTCGTTCGGCGCCAGCCGCGGCACGGCGCAGCAGGCGCAGCGAGCCTACTCGATCGACCAGATCCGCTACCGCGAAGGGATCTCCACGCAGACGGACCTGACGCAGTCGCGCCTCCTGCTCGAGCAGGCGCTCGCGAACCAGGCGTTGTCCGCGCGCGACCTCGCCGTCGCCCGGGCTCGAGTGATCCTGATCCGCGACCTGCCGGTGAACACGCAGGCACTCGGCGCCGCGGCACAACGCGCCGCCGCCGCGCAGCAGCAGCAGCAGCAGCAGCAATCCCAACAGCCACAGCGCGCCCAATCGGCCGCCGCCAGCACGACTGGCGCCGGGCAGGTCGGGGGCCAAACGCCATGAACGCCATGAACCTCAAGCATTCTCGCGCCTCGCGCCTCGCCGCGGCACTCGTCGTCTCCACCCTCGCGCTGCAGGCGTGCAAGAAGACCGACGCGAGCGCCGTCCCCGCGACGCCGGAGACCATGATCGTCGGTCCCGAGAACGTGGCGATCGTGCGCGCGGAGCAGATTCGCTCCGGGCCGGCCATCTCCGGCTCGATCGCGCCCGAGCGCACCGCGACGATCCGGGCCGAGATGTCGGCGTCCATCGTGCAGACGTTCGCCGAGCCGGGCCAGCGCGTGAAGCAGGGGCAGGCGCTCGCGCAGCTCGACGCGACCGTCCTGCGCGACCAGCAGCTTTCGGCGCGCAGCGCGGTCACCACGGCGCAGAGCAGCTACGACATCGCGCGTCGCGAGCTCTCGCGGAACGAGACGCTGCTGAGCGCCGGCGCGATCGCCGAGCGCGACGTCGAGCGGGCGCGGAACGCCGTGCTCTCGTCGCAGGGGCAGCTCTCCACGGCGCGCGCGCAGCTCGCGAACGTCAGCAAGCAGCTCGACCGGGCGAGCGTCCAGGCGCCGTTCGCCGGCGTCGTCTCCGCGCGGCAGGCCAACGCCGGCGACGTCGTCTCCCCCGGAACGGCGCTCTTCACCGTCGTGGATCCGGCGAGCATGCAGCTCGAGGCGAGCGTGCCGGCCGACCAGCTCGGCGCCGTGCGCGTGGGGATGCCGATCGACTTCAAGGTGAACGGCTACCCCAACCGCTCGTTCACCGGTCGTATCACTCGCGTGAATCCCACCGCGGATCCGACCACGCGCCAGGTGAAGATCCTGGCATCCATCCCGAACGTCGGGAGCACGCTCGTGGGCGGTCTGTTCGCCGAGGGTCGCGTTGCGAGCGAGACCAAGCGCGCGCCGATGGTGCAGATGAACGCCGTCGACGAGCGCGGGCTTCGTCCCTCGGTGGTGCGCCTGCGGAACGGCAAGATCGAGAAGGTGGAAGTCGGCCTCGGCATCCGCGACGCGGCGGCCGAGACGGTCGAGATCACGCAGGGGCTGACCCCGGGCGACACCGTCCTGCTCGGCGCGGCACGAGGCATCACGCTCGGCACGCCGGTCAAGGTGTCGGCGCCGTCGGACGTCAAGAAGTCATAAGCGACCCACTCGCTCCAGACCCATTTCAATGTTCATCTCAGATTTCGCGATCAAGAAGCCGCTGATCACCGTCGTCGCGATGGTGACGCTCGCCGTCTTCGGCCTGTTCGCGCTGTTCAAGCTCAAGACGGACGAGTTCCCCGACGTGGCGCCGCCGTTCGTGTCGGTCGGCATTCCGTATCCGGGCGCGTCGCCCGACGGCGTGGAGAAGGAGATCCTCGACCCGATCGAGGAGCAGATCGCCTCGATCGCCGGCGTGAAGCAGGTGCAGGGCAAGGCCTACGACGGCTACGGCTTCATCCTGGTCGAGTTCCAGTTCGGGAAGGATCTCGCCGAGGCGACGCAGGACCTGCGCGACGCGATCTCGTCCAAGCGCGCCGACCTGCCGCCCGAGATGAAGGAGCCGATCATCAAGAAGATGAACGACACCGACCAGCCGATCGTCTCGCTGGCGCTGTCGTCGAGCGTGCTCTCGCAGGCCGAGCTCACGCGGCTGGCCGACCCGACGATCACGCGCGAGCTGCGCTCGATCCCCGGCGTGGCCGAAGTCAGCGTGTCGGGCAAGGTGGAGCGCGAGCTCACCGTCGAGCTCAAGCCGGCGGCGATGCAGGCGGCCGGCGTCAGCGTCGCGCAGGTGGTGCAGGCGCTCCAGCTGCAGAACCTCGCCGCCCCCGTCGGGCGCGTCGTGGGAGACATGGAGGAGCGCTCCATTCGCCTCAAGGGTCGGCTCGAGCGGCCTCAGGACTTCCTGCAGCTGATCGTTGCCGAGCGAAATGGTCAGGTCACGCGCCTCGGCGAGATCGCGAACGTGCGTGATGGCACGGCAGAGCCGCGCACGCTGGCGCTCTACAACGATCAGGAGGCGGTGGGACTCGACATCAAGAAGTCGAAGGGATTCAGCACGACCGACGTGAGCGACCGCGTGCGCGCTCGGGTGGCACTGCTGCAGCCCACGCTGGGCAAGGGCACGGAGCTCAAGCTGGTGAAGGACGCCGGCCGGCGCGTGACGGCGGCGGTGCGCAACGTGGAAGAGGCGCTGATCGAGGGCGCGTTCCTCACCGTGCTCGTCGTCTTCCTCTTCCACAACTCGTGGCGCTCCACCGTGATCACCGGCCTCGCGCTGCCGGTCTCGGTACTCGCGAGCTTCATCGCCGTCTGGGCGTTGGGCTTCCGACTGGAGACGATGTCGCTGCTCGGGCTCTCGCTCGCGATCGGCATCCTGATCGACGACGCGATCGTGGTGCGCGAGAACATCGTGCGTCACGTCGAGATGGGGAAGGATCACTACACGGCATCCATGGAGGGCACCGACGAGATCGGGCTCGCCGTGGCGGCGACGACATTCTCGATCCTCGCGGTCTTCTTCCCGATCGGCTTCATGCCCGGTCTGGGCGGCCAGTGGTTCAAGCCGTTCGCGCTGACGATCGCCTGCTCGGTGCTCGTCTCGCTGTTCGTGTCGTTCTCGCTGGACCCGATGCTCTCGGCGTACTGGGCGGATCCGCACGTGCCCGAGGACAAGAAGCCCTGGGTCACGCGCAAGCTCGACACGTTCAACCACTGGTTCAACCGTCAGTCCGAGAATTACAAGCAGGTAATCGCGTGGGCGCTCGACCATCGCGCGGCGATGCTCGCGCTCGCGGTCGGCAGCTTCTTCGCCTCGTTCACGCTGTTCACGGGCGGGCTGACCGGACTGCTCGGTGCGATCGCGGGTCTCGCCGTGGTCGTGTTCGGCCTCACGACCAAGCGTCTGCCCGGGCTTGCCCGAGCGGCCGTCGTGCTCGTGGGCGCGGTGATCTTCTTCATGGTTCCCTCGCTGATCGCGAAGAGTGGTCTCGCGGTTCGCACCGTGGGCACGGGCTTCTTCCCCGAGGATGACCGCTCCGAGTTCGTGATTGCGATCGAGACGCCGCCGGGTTCGAATCTGGCGTACACGCGGCTCAAGGCGCAGGAGGCGGCGCGCATCACGCGTGCGCACTCGAAGATCGTGGACTACACGTACACGACGCTCGGCGGTGGTGCCTCGGGTACGGTGGATGAAGGCAGCATCTACGTCCGCCTCGTGCCCAAGACGACGCGGAGCGTCAGCGCCGAGCAGTTCGCGAACCAGCTTCGGGCCGAGATGAAGAACGTCGCCGGCGTCACGCTCTCGGTCTTCACGTCCGGCTTCGGTGGCGGGCGCAAGCAGCTCCAGTTCCAGCTGCGCGGCAACGACCTCGCGGCGATCAATCAGGCCGCGGATCAGGTGATGGACATCGTGCGCGCGACGCCGGGCGCGGTGGACGTGGGACTCTCGACGAAGGGCAAGAAGCCGGAGCTCGAGGTCAACCTCAACCGTGGCGTCGCCGGCACGCTTGGCGTGACGGTCGGGCAGATCGCGCAGTCGCTGCGTCCCGCCTTCGCCGGCATCGACGCCGGCGACTGGCAGGATCCGTCCGGCGAGATGCGCAATGTGGAGGTGCGTCTCACGCCGGAGTCGCGGCGCAATGCCAACGACCTGGCGCAGCTGCCGCTCGTCGTGACCGGGCCGAACGGCGTGCCGAGCACGATGCCGCTGGGCCAGGTCGCCACGATCCAGCAGGGTGTAGGGCCGGCGATCATCGATCATCTCGATCGGGATCTCGTCGTCTCCGTGCAGGCCAACACGAGCGGCCGTGCCAGCGGTGACGTGGTGAACGACATCAATGCGAAGCTCAAGAAGCTGACCTTCCCGCCCGGTGTCCGCCTTTCGCTCGGTGGCGACGCGCAGCAGCAGGGCGAGGTGTTCGGGCAGATCTTCTTCGCGCTCGGCATCGCCGTCATGCTGATGTACCTCATCCTCGTCGTGCAGTTCGGCTCGTTCTTCGATCCACTCGCGATCCTGATGTCGCTGCCGCTCTCGCTGATCGGCGTGCTGCTCTCGCTCGCCATCACGGGCTACACGATCAACATCATGTCGTTGATCGGCGTCATCCTGCTGATGGGGATCGTGGCCAAGAATGCGATCCTGCTGATCGACTTCGCCAAGTGGGCGCGCGAGAAGGAGGGATTGCCGCTGCGCGAGGCGCTGATCTCCGCCGGCTCCATCCGGCTGCGCCCGATCCTGATGACGACGTTCGCGCTGATCGCCGGCATGCTCCCCGTGGCGTTCGGGCGCGGAGAGGGCGCACAGTCGCGGGCGCCGCTGGGTGTGGCGATCATCGGCGGCGTGCTCACCAGCACGCTGCTCACGCTGCTCGTGATCCCGACCTTCTACGAGGTGATGGATGAGTGGCGCAGCAAGCTCTCGCGCCGGTTCGGCATGACGCCACCGATGACGGCGGAGTTCCCGATCCCGACCGGCGCGATCCCGGCGATGGGCGACGACTGAGCGTGACCAGTCCAGGCCCGCTCCCCACGCCGGAAGTTCGAGCCGCCAAGCGCGCCGAGATGCGGCGCGCGACGCTGCAGCTCGTGCTTGGTGTCGCCGCGCTCGATGGCGCGGCGATGGCGATCTACTTTCTGGCTGGCATTGCGCATGGGCCGCCGCGCACGCGCATGATCTTCACGGTGGTCTGGACGATCACGACGGCGCTGGTCGTCGCCTTCCTGCTCAAGCGCGTGCGCCGTGCCCGCTTCACGACGATGCGCTGAGCGTCGCGCCGCTCTGGGTCCTGCTCAGCGGGCCGGAGCGGCAGGCGCGAGGAGCGGGTAGGGATTCACCGGCACCCCTTTCCACCACTGCGTGACGTCCGTCGAGCGGGCGATCGCGAAGTGCAGGTGCGGCACGGTCGGGGCGGCGTTGCCCGACGTGCCGACGGTGCCGAGCTGCTGTCCACGGCGCAGCGGCTGCCCGTCCGCAAGCCCGGGCGCATACGCGTCCAGGTGGCCATACATCAGGATGAAGTGCTCGCTCGAGTCGGCGGCGTACACCATCAGCCCGCCCGCCTTGCTGTTGAACAGCTTGAGCACACGACCATTGGCGGCCGAGAGCACCAGCGTGCCGCGGGGCGCGAGGATGTCGAGCGCCTCGTGCGCGCGCGCGCCGCCGCCGCGCACCTCCTCGTAGGTATCGCGCAGCGCACTGGCGGGAACTCCCGCTAGCGGAATCCCCAGCTCGCGCTGAAGGACCATGAGATCGCTGGCCGTTGGCGCGGCCGCCAGACTCGAATCCCGGTCGGTCAGCATCGTGATCGAGTCGGAGCGCAGCGCCGCGGCGATCTCGGGCGGCATTCGGCGAACGACCGTGGGGTGGAGGTCGGCATCGAACGCACCCACCGACGTTGAGGTCGTGGGCAATGTCGCCGTCGTGGGCGTGGTCCCCCCAGATGCCGCTGGCGGTCCACTGCTCGAGACAGCCGCGCTGTCCGTCGCCGCCTTCTTCTTGTCGCTTTCCTGGATGTCGATGCACGCCGAGAGGACGAGGACGAGCCCGAGAGCGGCGGCGCGAGCAGATACAGGTGAAACGCGGAGGACGACCATAACTCGTCGAGGAGCAAGTCCAATGCCGATATGGCTGCGTTCCCTAGCTGATCAGCTTCTCCTGGACGAAGCGTGGGTTCAGATGAATATCCATGGCTACGAGGGGGCCCTCGCCCACGCAGTGAAAGCTGTGCACCTCACCCGCCTTGATGACGAGGACGTCCCCAGCGCCGGCCTCGAACGTCACGCCATCAACGGTCCATTCGCCCCGTCCTTCCTGGATGAACTGGACTTCGTCGTAAGGGTGGCGGTGCGGCCCGGGGCCGCTGCCTGGCCCACCGCGAAAGAGGAAGACGGACATGCCGACGTCACCCTGGTCGGCGCCGACGAACTGGTGCGAGCTGCCGACGAGCGGGAGCTCTTGCTGGCGGATGCGGTGCATGGGAGGAGAGCAGACGAGTGGTCTAGTGCAGCAGCGGCAGTGCCGGCAGCGAGTTGAGGAACTCTGCGAAGTGCGACTTCCACACCTTGGCCACCGTATGCGTGCCGTGGCCACGCGTCTCCGCCGTGATCGGCAGCATCACGAATTTGCCGCGCGCGACGCGTGGCATCAGGTGCTCGACGAGGCCGAGCTCGGGTGGGTTGATCTGGTCGTCCGCCGAGTTGATGGCGAGCAGTGGTGCCCTGATCCGCTCGAGCTGCGGCTCGGGATTGTAGTCGCGCGAGGCGTCGAACGCGTACAGGAAGTCGTTCGCGTCGGTCGTGCGGGCTCGCGTCTCGAGAAAACGGCGGATGGCCGCGTCGGCTGCGTCGCGCGTCGGCGCGTCGTGCTGCTGCACGAGCGGCGCACTGCTCATGATGAACAGCATCTGCAGCGCGCTGCGCAGGCCGCGCGGCTGGGCCGTGTACTCGCCTCCCTTCCACTCCGGATCGTCCATGATGTCGTCCATCGCCATGCGGCGGAGCATCCGGTTGCGGCCGGCGATCTGCGTCGGCGCGCTCGCGAGCGGCACGAGACCGTCCATGAAGTCAGGGTAGCGCTCGCCCCAGACCCAGCTGTGCATCCCGCCCATCGACGTCCCCATCACCAGCCGAAGGTGCGTGACGCCGAGCTTCTCGACGAGCAGGCGATGGTCGGCGTCCACCATGTCGTCATAGCCGTAGTGCGGAAAGCGGGCATGCAGCCCTTCGCTCGGCCGACTCGACTGGCCGTGCCCGATCCCGTCCGGCAGGACGACGTAGAACCTGGTGGTGTCGAGCGGTTGGCCGGCCCCGAACAGCTCGCCCGCGAACACCGGGGAGAGGAACTGGTCACCTGTTCCGGTCGTGCCGTGCATGATGAGCACGGCGTTGCGCACCGTGCCGCTCGCGTCCTTGTGCGGCTGGCCGAGGGTGCGGTAGTGCAGCCGCAGCTCGGGAAGCGACTGGCCGTTGGCGAACTTGAAGTTCCTGATCACGTAATCGCCCACCGTCCCCGGGCCGCGCGGCTGCGCGCCAGCAGGATTGAGCGCGAGCAGAGCGAGCAGCGTGACTGCCAACGATACGAATGGTCGCGACGAGATCAGACGGCGAGGCATGAGCTCCTGGCTGGGCAGCAGAGTGGTGAGAGGCGCACTGGGCTATGATACGACACGGTCCGGCTGCGTGCAGCGATCAGCGGGCGGCGGACTCACGAGCCGTCAGATCGAGTGGAGGACGTGAATCGTCGTTCCCAGCGCGAGCCCTGAGGTGCGCGACCGATGATCGAGCATGTGCGGCGCCTCGAGATGCGCCGCGAGCGCCGCCTCGCTCTCCCACTTCTCGATCACCGTCAGCACATCATCGCGAAGCTGCGCGGCCGCGTCGATCGATGTCGGCGCATCCACGGCGCCGATGTACTCGATGCACCCCGACTCCGCACGTACGAGCGGTTCGAGCCGGCGGAACTCGATCAGGAAGCGCTCACGCGCGCCGGCCGCGAGCTGGATGGTGGCGAGGACGTGAATCACGGGGCAGCGTACGGTGAGGGAGTGGATGGACGATGTCGGCGCCGCTCAGCGACGCGACGGCCGCGTGGGCGGTCCCGCGGCGCGCTCGAACAACAGCGTGCCCTCGGCCGCTGTACCGTTCGGCGGAAGCGACGCACGCCACTCGGCGAACGGACGAAGGCCGGTCAACATGCTGGCGGCGCGCTCGGCGAACAGGTCGAAGCCCGGAGCGCGCTCCCTGAGCTCGAGCGTCGTGCCGTCCGTCAGCTCGACGACGAGCGAGAGCTGATCGCCCGCCACCGACGAACGGCTCAGGGCGCGCAGTCGGCGGATGTCGGACCAGCGGGCGGCGGCCACGCACTTGCCTTGCAGCCAGAGCGCAAAGCCGGCCGTGACCACCACTATCCGACCCTGGTCGTCGCTCATCGGGCGGGAGTGCTCAGGCGAAGCCCGGTCGCGCCTTCACCTGTGTCGACGTCGGGTCGAGCACGACGGCCGCGATGCTCTCGTACGAGAGCACCACGCGGAACCGCTCGGTGGTGCCCGCCTCGGTCTCACTGTCCCCGAAGCGCGGCCGCTGGTGCGCGAGGTCGCCCTTCATGTGGAACGTCTCGAGCGTCACGTGGCCGTCGGCCGCGTCCACGACCGAGTGCACGCGGTGCGAGTGACCGTTGAGCATCTGGACCTCCACGGTCGGATGTCCTCCCGTCGCTTCGACGTCACGAGCCAGCGTCTTCCTGAAGTATTCCGCGTCGAACATGCGAGTGGGGCTGAAGGAGATCACTGGGCCGGCGCAGTGGGCTATCTTGCCACCATGCGACTGCCGAGCTGGGTGCCGCGCAATCCCGGCTGCGGGTGCCTCGTCCTGATGCTGCTGGCACTCGCAGTCCTGCTCTATCTGGGCGATGCGCGATAGCGCGGCTCGCGCTGCGCCGGAAAGATAACGCTCAATCGCTCCGCACGGAGGCGGAGTCGAGCGTCTCGCGTACCGACGTGAGCAGCTCGTTCGGGAGGAAGGGCTTGCCCAGGAATCGGGTGTTGGGGAGCATCGCCCCGTCCACGCGTATCGCCTCCTTCGCGTAGCCACTGATGAAGAGGACCGGGAGCCACGCGTTGCGCGAGCGCACCCGTGTGGCCACCTCGATCCCGCTCATGCCCGGCATCATGATGTCGGTCAGAAGCATGTCGATCTCGCCGTCGTGCTGACCGAACAGCTGGAGCGCCTCCTCGCCGTTGGCCGCCTCGAGCACCTGATAGCCCTGATGCCGGAGCGTGCGACGCAGCAGGCTGCGCACGAGCGGCTCATCCTCGACGAGCAGGATCGTCTCGTCGCCATGCGTGTCGTGAGCGTCACCACCGCGGCTCTCCGCCTCGCGCGGCACGGTGACAGCCGGCAGGAGGATCTGCATCGTCGTACCGGCGCCAGGCGCGCTCGTCACCTGGATGGAGCCACCGACCTGCTCGACGATGCCGTAGACGGTGGCGAGACCGAGGCCGGTGCCCTGGCCGACGCACTTGGTGGTGTAGAACGGCTCGAACATGTGGGCGCGCGTGTCGTCGCTCATCCCCACCCCCGTGTCACGGAAGCTGATGGCGACGTACGGGCCCGCGGCGAGCGCCGGCACTGTCGCCTCGCCCAGCGTGACGTTCGCGGAGGTCACGGTGAGCGCGCCACCGCCCGGCATCGCGTCGCGCGCGTTGACGACGAGATCCAGGAAGACCTGCTCGAGCTGCCGGCGGTCGGCGCGCACGCGCTGCACCTTGGGGTCGAGCCGCACCATGACGTGGATGTTCGCATCGATCACCCTGCGCCAGATGGCCTGTCCCTCCGACAGCAGCTGGTTGACGTCCAGCAGCTCCGGTTGGACGACCTGCCGACGGCTGAAGGTGAGGAGCTGTCGCGTGAGCGACGCGGCGCGCTCGGCGGCATGCTGGATCTCCAGGACCTCGCCGCGCACCACATGGCCGAGCGGGAGCCCGTCGAGGGTGAGCTGCGCGCTCGTGAGGATCGCCGTCAGCACGTTGTTGAAGTCGTGGGCGATCCCGCCCGCCAGCTGCCCCACCGTTTCCATGCGGTTCGACTGCTGCAGGCGCGTATCCAGCTCGACGCGCGCCGTGAGGTCCATCATGGAGCTGATCATCCGGATCGCCACGCCCGTCTCGTCGCGCAGGATGGCGCCGCGGTCGAACACGTGCGCCACCGAATTGTCGCCGCAGAGAAAGCGGTACTCCGCCGACCAGCTGGTCTCCTCGCTCTCGACCGCGCGCTGCAGGCTGCCGAGCACGCGTGCCCGGTCGTCGGCGTGCACGTGCTCGCTCCACCACTCGATGCGCTGTGCCTCGTCGTTCACCGGATGGCGAAACGACGAGAAGAGCGGCTCGGTCCACGTCACGACGTTGCGGGCGATGTCCCACTCGCGCACGGTGTCGTTGGTCGCCAGCGCGAGCGACCGATAGCGCGCCTCGCTCGCCCGCAGCGCGGATTCGGCCTGCAGCGCCTCCGTGACGTCGCCGAAGGTGCAGACGCCGGCGACGATCGCGCCATCATCCCCGCGCACGGGCGCCGAGCTGACGCGGACGACGAGATGCGAGCCGTCGGCGCGCACGACGTCGATGTCCTCGGCGAGGATCGTCTCCCCCGTGGCGATGCTGCGTGCCAGCGGCCAGTCGGTGCGAGTCGCCAGGGTCGCGGTCAGCTCGGCGGCGATCTGGTTCGGGGAGGCGTGAGCTGATACATCGGCCGGTCGGTTCGCTGGCCCGCGCAGCAGCTCGGTGACCGCATCGTTGCCCAGCAGCACGGCGCCAGATGGGGCCTCGACCACCATGACACCGATCGGCATCTGCCGCACGACCGCGTTGAGCAGCTCGCGGTCGGCGCGGCGCTCGCGAGTCAGGGTGTGCTGCTTCACCTCGGATGCCACGCGCTCCACGGCGAGTCGCGCGAGGCGGACCGCATCACCGATCACGGACCAGTCGTTCGACGTCGGAACTCTGGTGTCGCGCCGGAACAGCGTCATGACGCCGAGCAGCGCCCCCTCGCGCCCCGGGATGGGGCTGGACCACGACGCCTCGAGCCCCATGCTCAGCGGTACGGCGCGATGCGACGCCCAGCGGGAGTCGGTGGCGATGTCCTTCACGACCACCGGCTGGCGCCAGTGCGCCGCGGCGCCAATCGCCCCGACCGAGCGGCCGATCCGCAGGTCGCTCAGCGCGCGACGCCCCTTCTCCGGCATTCCTGGAGCGGCCGCCGTCGTCAGCTGGCCGGTGGAGGCGTCGATCAGGTGGATGATCGTCATGGTGCCGACAACGCGCGCATCGATCGCCGAGGCGAGGAGATCCAGCACCGTGGGGAGCGGCGCGTCGGCGCCGATCAGCTCGATGATCTCGCGCTGCACGCTGCCCCACCGCTCGTTGGCGGCGTGCAGCGCGACTTCCGACCCGTGCGGCCCGATGTCAGCCATGGATCGGTGTGGCGTCAGCCATGATCAAGAGAATGATGGCCCGCCGAGATGACCGAAAGGAGCGACATGCAACCGAGGTGAGAGTTCGGAAATCTGCGACGCCGCCGGCAGAGACGCAAACGACCGAGATGCAAACGACACACCGGAGGTCCGTCGCCAGCCCGAATTGCGTGGACCACTCCGGCGATCCGAGCCTCACGCTTTGTGGAGCGATCGGTAAATTGGTCCTGCCGATGCCGGCATAGGGAGAAACGACCATTCTGGCGCTCCTGCAGCACGCCGTCGCCCCCATGGCGCGACACCTTCATCAGATGACGTTGCTCGAGCGCCTGTGGAAGTATACGGCGCTGGGGGCTTCGAGCATCGTCTTCGAGGAGGCCAACCCCATCCTCGGAGGGATCGCCGCGCGCCACGGCCGCGCGGGGATGCTGGGCGTGGTACTGGCCGTCGCGCTGGGAACGTGGGTCGCCTCGATCGCGCTCTACGCGGTGGGACGCTGGCGGATCGACTGGGTGCGCCGGCGCTGGCCCCACAAGCAGCGCCTGCTCGACTCGGCGCTCGAGGTCGTGCGACGTCGTCCCTGGCGCGCCTCCATCGCCGTTCGCTTCGCCTACGGCCTCCGGCTCCCGTTGCCGATTGCCTGCGGAGCGGCGCGACTCCCCTTCACGCTCTACGTGCTCGCGAGCGGGATCAGCTGCTGGCTATGGGCCACGGCGTTCGCCTACCTGGGCCTCGCGTCAGGGAGGAAGGCGCTCGCGGTGCTGCACTTCACGCGGCGCCTGGATGTTCGTCTGGCGACGGTGGCGTTGCTGCTCGCCGTCGTGCTGATCTTCGTCGCGCGCCGGCGCCGCCTCGCCGCGCGCGCGCGGCTGCTCGCCGGCGTGAGCGCCCCGGCAGTCACGTCCGAGCGGGCGCTGCCACTCTGACGTCCCGAGCGGCTTGCCGCAGCAGCTCCCATGCACGCGCCACGTGCCGCTCCTCCGTCCGGATGTTGCCGATGGCGAGTCGCAGCACGTAGCGCCCATGCAGCTTGGTGTGCGAGAGGTACACCTCACCCGACGCGTTGACCTCGGCCATGATGCGCTCGTTCAGCGCATTGCGCTCCGCCTCGATCACGTCATGGGGCGCGTAGCGGAAACAGACGAGCGAGAAGGGATGCGGCGCCACGACCTCCCACGCGGGCTCCGCGCGCACCCAGCCGGCGAACGTCTGCGCGAGCTGAACATGCTTCTCGAGTCGCTCGGCCAGCCCCTCGGCGCCGAACGCGCGCAGCACGAACCAGAGCTTGAGCGCGCGGAAGCGGCGGCCGAGCTGCACGCCGTAGTCCATCAGGTTCACGACGTCGTCCTGCTCGCGCGTGACGAGATATTCCGGCACGAGCGAGAAGGCGCGCTTGAGCACGTCGGGATGCCGAGTGTAGAAGGCGGAGCAGTCGATGGGCGTGAACAGCCACTTGTGCGGATTGACGACGAGCGAGTCGGCGCGCTCCACGCCGTCGAGCACGTGGCGGAAGCGGGGTGACACGGCGGCGACGCCGCCGTACGCGCCATCCACGTGCAGCCAGACGGACTCGCGGCTGCAGATGTCAGCGATCGCCGGTACGGGGTCGATGCTCGTCATGCTCGTCGTGCCTACGGTGGCGACGCAGGCCAGCGGGAGAAAGCCGGCGGCCCGGTCCGACGCGATCGCCTCGGCCAGCGCATCGGGTCGCATGCGGAACTCGGCATCACACGGAATCTTCACCACGTTGTCCAGCCCGATGCCGAGCGTGAGCGCCCCCTTGTCCACCGAGGAGTGCGCGTGCTCGGAGCAGTAGATGCGCAGCACGGGGAGATCGGCGCGGCCGGCCATGCCACGCGCCCGGATCGCGAGCTCCGGCTTCGCCTCACGCGCCGCCGCGAGCGCGAGCAACGTCGAGATGGACGCCGTGTCGTTGATCAACCCGAACCACCCCTCGCCCATGCCGAGCAGCTGCCGCAGCCAATCCATCACGAGCTCCTCGAGCTCGGTCGCCGCGGGCGACGTCTTCCACAGCATCGCATTGACGTCGAGCGCGGAGATCAGCAGCTCGGCGAGAATTCCCGGAATGGATGACGAGATGGAGAAGTAGGCGAAGAAGCCCGGATGATTCCAGTGCGTGACACCAGGCAGGATCTTCGTCTCGAAGTCGGCGAGGATCCGCTCGAGCGACTCGGCCCTGACGGGCGGCGAGGCGGGCAGGGAGCGACGCACGTCACCAGGCGCGAGCCGCGAGACGACCGGCACCCGCTCGGGATGCTCGAGGTACTCCGCGATCCAGGCGAGCAGCTGCTGGCCGTGGTCGAGGAGGGCAGAGGTCGGGAGATCCAATGGAGGGGAGGGGTTCATGCGGTATGGTAGTGCGACTGCAGTACTACTCGGTACTGCACTGCCGCTGCAGCACACGGGTAACTACGTAGGACACGGTACTCGGACTGGCAGACCGGCCCCTAGAATGCAGGGCTGTGCTTGGACGATCGCGGTGCCGCCGTTCCTGACGCTGTCTGAGGTCGGATGCCGTCCAGGCAAGTCGTGGCCCGGCAGCGAGTCCCCCACGCGATCTCGCCAAGCATTCTAGGGGGCAGGCAGCATTCCGGGTACCGAGTCATACGTAGTTACCTAATACTGCAGCGGCAGTGGCCGAGTCATATCGCGGTTATCCAGTACCCGCGGTGGCCTTCCGCCACCCGAGTCACCGCCACCGAAACAGCTTCATCGCCATCCCGAAGCACCCCACGAGCCACACAGAGATGATCCCGAGCGACGGCGCGACCGCCGTCCACCCTGCGCCCTGCAGCATCGTCGCCCGCAGCGCATTGATCGTCGCCGTGAGCGGAAGCGCCTGAATGAACGGCTGCGCGACTCTCGGGAAGTTGCTCGACGAGAAGAACACTCCCGACAGTACCCACATCGGCATCATCGCCAGATTCATCAGCCCCGACACCCCTTCCGTCGTCCGCGCGCGCGACGCGATCAGAAGCCCGAGCCCGCCGAACGAGAGCGCCGAGAGTAGGCAGACGACGAACAGCTGCAGCAGCGACCCGCGCACCGGCACGCCAAAGAAGAGCATCGAGCAGCCGAGGATCATCGCGATCTCGAGCAGCAGGAAGACGAAGCGCGAGCAGAGAAACGATGCGAGATACTCGGCGTGCGGCATCGGCGTGGAGACCAGCCGCTTCAGCAGGTTGCGCCGTCGCGCTTCGACGATCGCGAAGCCCAGCGACCAGATGCCGCCCGCCATGATGTTCATGCCCAGCAGGCCGGGCACGACGAAGTCGATGTAGCGCGAGCCCTTCTCGCGCACCTGCCGTTCACTCACCGCCACCGGATCCCGTCGTCCTGCGCCACGCTGGATCGCGTCGTCCACCAGGAAGCGCGCCGAGCGGCCCTCTGGCCTCGTCTCGTCGTAGCGATATTCCACCCCACCGCCTGGCAGCGAGACCACGACGAGCGTGACTTCGCCTGTGCGCAGCGCGCGGGCCGCCGTCGTGCTGTCGAGCTCCCGGACGCGAAGGCCAGGGGCGCGCGCCAACCGGTCGACGAGCGAGCTCTGGTCGCTCGAACGGACCGCGACGATTGTCACCACGTCGGGCGGCTTGTTCCGGAACGCGATGCCGAGTCCCACGGCGAGCAGCACCGGGAAAACGAAGCTCCAGAACACCGCCTCCGGCTCGCGCAGGAACTCGCGAAAGCGCACGAGCGTGAGCTGTGCCATCGACCGTTCGCGCCACGGCAGTCGTCCTCCTTCCCGCTCACGCATCGCGCAGCTGCCTCCCGGTGAGGGAGACGAATACGTCCTCGAGTGTGGCGGAGTGCGTCGCCAGCTCGCCCAGCGTCGCGCCGACTGTCTGGAGCTCGGCGAGCAATGCGGGAACGGCGCGCGCCAGCTCCACGACTTCCAGCGTCCAGCGGCCATCATGTACGCGCACCGACTTTACGCCATCGAGCCGCTGAAGCAGCTCCGCAGTCACGACGCCGTCCGTCACGCCGGGTGCCGTGAATTCCACGACGTGCTCCGCCCCTAATGACGCGATCAGGTCGCGCGGTGAGCCGAGCGCGATCACGCGGCCGTGGTCCACGACCGCGACCCGATCGCACAGCCGCTCCGCCTCATCCATGTAGTGCGTCGTCAGCACGATGCTCCGGCCGCTCGCGCGCAGCTCCACGATCAGCTCCCACAGCTGTCGGCGCGATTGTGGATCGAGCCCCGTCGTCGGCTCGTCGAGAAAGAGCAGCTCCGGATCGCCGACGATCGCGCACGCGAGCGCGAGCCGCTGCCGCTGGCCGCCCGAGAGCTTCCCCACGCGCGCGCTGCGCTTCTCGCCGAGCTGCACGATGTCGATCACCTCGTTGACGTCGCGGCCGCGCGCGTAGAAGCTGCGGAAGAGCCGTACTGTCTCCTCCACGGTGAGCTTCTCCGAAAGCTGCGTCTCCTGGAGCTGAAGGCCGAGGCGTTCACGGAGCGCGCGCTCATCGCGGTCCCAGCGCAGGCCCAGCACCTCCACCACGCCGGCGTCCGGCAGCGTGAGCCCTTCGCAGATCTCGATCGTCGTCGTCTTCCCCGCGCCGTTGGGACCGAGCAGTCCGAAGCACTCGGCTCGCCCGACGGTAAGGTCGAGACCGTCCACCGCCACGACGTCGCCGAATGTCTTGCGAAGGCCCCTCACGAGGAGCGCGGGCGCCGAGTCGGTGATCATCCTGGCTGACGCGGGATCGGCATGGCGCGAAAGCTACGATACACGCGGGCGCGTCGTGAGCGTGCCGCCGGGCGAGCCGTCGAACCACTCGCATCCCTCGCGGAAGAAGGCGTGGACCGCGAGCTCGTCTCCGCTCTGCAGCCGTTCACGCACGGCGCGGAGGCGCGCCTCGGCGCCCTCCATTGCTTGCGCGAGTGCTGCGGCGTTGTCCATGGCGATGGACGTCCAGAGCGCTGGCGAGCCGCCTGCGAGCCGCGTCATGTCGCGCCCGCCAGGCCCGAGCGCAGCGCGTGAGACGAGCGCGTCCTGCAGCGTGCACGCTAGTGCGCTCGACATCACGTGCGGCAGATGGCTGCGCCAAGCCATCTGCTCGTCGTGTTCGGCGGCGTCCAGCAGCTCCACGCCGGCGCGCAGCGCACGCCAGAACTGCGTCGCGCGCTCCACCATCGCGGGCGCTGTGTCGCGCGTGGGACACAGAAAGACGCGCGCGTTGTCGAACAGCGTCGCCTGCGACGCGCCCCATCCCGAGCGATGGCTCCCCGTGAGCGGATGGGCCCCCACATACCGCGCGCCCAGCACCGACCGCTCCGCCGCCGCCACGATGCTGCGCTTGGTGCTGGCGACGTCCATCACCAGCGTGTCGCCGCCGCCGAGCCGCGCGCCGTGCGCATCGAGCAGCGTGCACGTCGCCCCGACCGGCACGGCGAGCACCACGACGTCGGCCGTGCTCGTCCCTGCCAGGTCGCACGCGAGTGGCTCGTGCACGATCCCCTCCGCCACCGCCTGCGCGAGCGTCGGCGCGTCGGCATCGTAACCCAGCACGCGGATGTCGAGCGCAGCGAGCGCGCGGGCCAGCGAGCCACCCATCAGCCCCAAACCCACCACCGCGACACGAAGTGCCGTCACGCGCGCTCCTCCTGCCCGCGCCGCGACATCCCCACGACGTGCCAGAAGATCTCGCGCACGGGTTCGGTGGAGAGCCCGTGCTGGCGTGCGGCCTCCACGGCGCGACGGATCACGATGGCTTCGCGCTCAGGGTCGAGGATCGGCATTCCCAGGTCGCGCTTGAGGCCCGCCGTCCGCTGCGCCAGCGCAAACCGCTCGGCCAGCAGCGCCACGAGCCGGCGGTCCAGCTCCTCGATCCCGATACGGCACTCCGCCAGCTGGGCCCGCGTTTCGCGGCTGCGCTCGGCATCGTCCGTCACGCGTGCGCCTCCACGGGGGCTGCCAGTGGCGCCGCAAAGCCCCGCTCCGCCGCCGCCGCGAATGCCGGAAGGCGTGCCATCAGCGCCCTGAACGCGCTGAACGTCAATGACTGATCGCCATCCGAAAGCGCCGTCTCCGGGTCGGGGTGCACCTCGATGATCAACCCATCCGCGCCAGCCGCGATCGCCGCGAACGCCAGCGGCGCCACCAGTGCAGCGTCGCCGCCGGCGTGGCTCGGGTCCACCACGACTGGAAGGTGCGATTCCCGCTGCAGCACGGGGATCGCCGAGACGTCGAGCGTGTTCCGCGTGGCGGGCTCGAAGGTGCGGATCCCGCGCTCGCACAGCACCACGTTGTGGTTGCCGTGCGCCATGATGTACTCCGCCGCCATCAGCAGCTCGGAGATCGTGGCCGAGAGCCCGCGCTTGAGCAGCACGGGACGCTGCACGCGGCCGATCTCGGCGAGCAGCGCGAAGTTCTGCATGTTGCGCGCACCCACCTGGAGCATGTCCGCGTGCTCGGCCACGAGCTCCACGTCACGCGTGTCCAGCACCTCGGTCACCACGGGGAGCCCCGTCTCGGCGCGCGCGTCGGCGAGCAGTCGGAGCCCCTCGGCACCCAGCCCCTGAAAGCTGTACGGCGACGAGCGCGGCTTGAATGCGCCGCCGCGCAGGACGCGCGCGCCCGCGCCGCGCACCGCGATGGCGGTTTCGTGCAGCATCGCGCGATTCTCCACGGAGCACGGGCCGGCGATCACCGTCACGTCGCGGCCGCCGAAGCTCGCTCCCTCGCCCACGCGCACCACGGTGCGATGCGCCGCGAACTCGCGGGACGCCAGCTTGTACGGCTTCAGCACGGGCATCACCGACTCCACGCCGCGCAGCGAGCGGAGCGCGACCTCCTGCAGTCGCGCCTCGTCGCCGATGCATCCAATGATCGTGCGTCGCTCGCCGCGCGACAGATGGGTGCGCAGCCCCGCTGCCTCCACGCGCTCGCGGATGTGCTCCAGATCGTCGTCGCTGATGTCCGGCTTGGTGATGATGATCATCTGTTGCCTCGGTGAGGATCGATGGCGGAGCGGTGGCGGAAACGAGAGACGGCCCGTGGATCTCCACGGGCCGTCAGGTGTCGAGCGCGGTTGGTCTGCTGCTATGCCCGCGTGCGTCTCCTGCTCCGGCCCGTCGTGCGGTAGCCGTAGAAGTAGGAAAGCGTGTCGTAGTGCCGGGGCAGCGTCATGGCGTAGCATAGGTCTGAGCCGTGCCCCACGTCAAGAGCGCCGCCCTCTGCCGCCCCGGCCGGTGCGTGTGCATCTTGGCGACATGCGCATTCACTCGCTTCTCTTCACGCTCGCGCTCGCTGGCGCGACCCCCGCCGTGATCGATGCGCAATCCCCGCGCGCCCGTGCCCGCGCCCTTGGCGTCGCCCCCGGCATCTTCACTCCCGGCCCGAACAACGCCATCACCGACGTCGCCGGTGTACGCGTCGGCCACGCTACGGTCATCGAAGGCGACTCGGTTCACACCGGCGTCACTGCCATCCTGCCGCACGGAGGAAACCTCTTCCAGGATCGCGTGCCTGCGGCGATCCACATCGGCAACGCGTTCGGCAAGCTCGTCGGCGCCACGCAGGTCATGGAGCTGGGCGAGCTCGAAACACCGATCCTCCTCACCTGCACGCTCTGCGTCTGGCGCGCCGCCGACGCGCTCGCGACCGAGCTCCTCGCGCAGCCCGGGATGGAGCGCGTCGGCTCGATCAACCCGCTCGTCGGCGAGACGAACGACGCCGGACTGAACGCCATCCGCTCGCGCCGCATCTCGCCCGCCACCGTACACGAGGCGCTCGCGTCGGCCACGGGCGGCGCCGTCGCCGAGGGGAGCGTCGGCGCCGGCGCGGGCACGATCGCCTTCGAGTGGAAGGGCGGCATTGGCACGAGCTCTCGCGTCGTCCCCAAGGCGCTCGGTGGCTACACGGTCGGTGTGCTCGTGCAGACCAACTTCGGCGGCGTGCTCCAGGTGCTCGGCGCGCCGGTGGGGCGCGAGCTCGGGCGCTACGCGTTCAAGGACGCCGTCGAGCGCGAGCGTGGCGACGGCTCGGTGATGATCGTCGTGGCGACCGACGCGCCGCTCTCCGACCGCAACCTCAAACGCCTCGCCGCCCGCGCGATCATGGGGCTGGCGCGCACCGGATCGAGCGCGGCGAACGGCTCGGGTGACTTCGTGATCGCCTTCTCCACGGCAGCCGGCGTTCGCCGCGCGATGAGCCAGTCGCGCGATGATGTAGGCGGCGCGCTGCGCCACACCTCCGAGGTGAGCAACGACGACATGTCGGCACTCTTCGAGGGCGCCGTCGAGGCAACGGAGGAGGCGATCTACAATTCGCTCTTCATGGCGACGTCGGTCACGAGCCGAGGCCGCACCGTCGAGGCAATCCCGCTCGACCGCGTGCGTGAGATCCTTGCGCGGTACAACGTCGGACACCGGTAGGCTCAGCGCGAGCATCAACGGCATGCGTCTCTTCCCCGTACTGCTTCACACTCCCCACCCGACACCGCCCATGCGCCCATCCTTCGCTGCCGCTCTCTGCGCGGCCGCACTGCTGCACCCGATGACGTCAGCGCAGGCGCAGTCGCGCCCCGTGCCGACTCCAGCCTCGGTCATCGGCTTCGAGCCGGGCACCGACCGCAAGCTCCCCGCGTGGGAGCAGGTCGTCGCCTACATGACCGCGCTGGACAAGGCGTCGCCGCGGCTCACACTCCGAACGCTGGGCAAGACGACACTCGGCCGGCCGTTCATCGCCGCCTTCATCGGCGACTCGTCCACGATCGCGAACCTTCCGCG
>JAYUTY010000528.1:0-8440 GCA_043754875.1 Gemmatimonadota bacterium | reverse complement strand
GCGTCAAGTCGGACACGTACCTCGGCGAGATTCTGGTCACCCGACTCAGCGGTGACTCGACGCGCATCCAGCTGCGCGCGCGACTGCAGGACACGAGCGGCGTCGTCGTCGACGACTTCCCGCTCCAGGAGGACGACCAGATCCAGGTCTTCTCGCTCACGACCTTCCGCCCCGTGCGCTACGTCGCGCTCGCCGGCTTCGTGAACAAGCCCGGTCGCTTCCCGTACCGCCAGGGGATGACGCTCCGTGATCTGATCCTGCTCGGCGGCGGCGTGCGAGAAGGTGCGTCGCTGCGCGAGGCCGAGATTGCGCGCCTGCCATTGGATCGGAGTGCCGGCCAGACGGCCGTCACGATCCGCGTGCCGCTCGACTCCACCTACCTGTTCGAGCGCGTCGGCGGCTCAACCTATTCCGGACCGCCAGGCCCTGCTGCACCGGCCATGGGTGCGCCGGATGTGATCCTGCAGCCGTACGACAATGCGCTGATCCTGCGGCAGGAGAACTTCGAGTACCAGCGAACCGTCGTCCTCAACGGCGAGGTGCGCTATCCCGGCGCCTACGCGCTCAAGAACAAGCAGGACCGGTTGCGCGATCTGGTGGAGCGCGCGGGTGGGCTCACGACCGAGGCGCACTCCGACGGCATCGTCTTCGTCCGCAAGGGACCCGGCTCCTATCGGTTGAACAGCGAGGCCGCCGATGCGATCCGCGTCACCTCGGTGCAGGACAGTCTGTACCGGGCACGCGAGACGAACGGGCGGATCGGGATCAACCTGTCCGCGGTGATGAAGGACGGCCGCTCGCGCGACAACATCACGCTGGAGGATGGCGACGAGATCACGATCCCGCGCTACAACCCGGTCATTCGCGTGCAGGGCGCGGTGAACGCCCCGGCGAACGTCACGTACGTGCCAGGCCGTGACATCTACTACTACATCGCCGCGGCCGGCGGCGGCTCGCGCGCGGCCGACGAAGGACGCGCTTTCGTCACCCAGCCCAACGGAAAGCTGGAGAGTGTGCGTCGGCGCGCGTTCTTCTACAGCTCCAAGCCGAAGCCCGAGGCGGGCGCGGTCGTCACGGTGCCCGAGAAGAACGCGACCGACAAGACGGACTACACGGCGCTCCTCGGATCGCTCACGTCGATCTTCTCGACGCTCGTGGCGACGATCGTGCTCCTCCGCCGCTAGCATGCCGGCAAGGACGAGCGGCGACCCGCGCGCGCCGCTCGTCCTCACGCTCGCCCTGCTCGGGGTTTCGCTCTCCGGCCCCCTCGTCCGACTCTCGCACGCGCATCCGCTCGCCATCGCGAGCTGGCGGCTGGGATTCTCGCTCCTCGTGATCGGCGTGGCGCTCGCCATCACTGGTGAATGGCGCCAGTGGCGACGCATCAGCCGTCGCGAGCTCGGAGTCGCGCTCGGCGCGGGCACCATGTTGGCGCTGCACTTCTGGAGCTGGAACAGCTCCGTCGCGCTCACGAGCGTGGCGGCCAGCGTGGTGCTCGTGAACACGCAGCCTGTGGTCGTCGCGCTCCTCTCGGTCGTGTGGCTGCGCGAGCCGCCATCGCGGCGGCAATGGACGGGCATCGCGATCGCGATGGTCGGCGCGCTCATCGTCGCCTTGCCCGACATGCTCGCTACGCGGGCGAATGCCACGCTGCATCCCAATGCCGTACTCGGGGATCTGCTCGCGCTCCTGGGCGCGCTCACTGCGGCGATCTACTTCGTCGCTGGACGCCGCCTCCGCGCCACGCTCGATCTCTGGCCGTACGTGGGGCTCGTCTACGGAACGTGCTTCATCGTGCTGCTCGTGTTGTGCGCAGTGACGCGCGCTCCGGTTGCGCCACAGCCCACGCGCGAGCTCGCGATCTTCGCCGCGCTCGCGCTCGGGCCGATGCTGCTGGGCCATACAGGGCTCAACTGGGCGCTCAAGCACTCGCCCGCGTACGTGGTGAATCTCACGCTGCTCGGTGAGCCGCTCGGCGCGACGCTGATCGCCGCCCTGCTGCCCGGAATCCGCGAGGTCCCTGGGCCCGCGACCTTCGTCGGCGGTGCCGTCGTCCTTGCAGGCATCCTGCTGACGGCCGAGCGCTAGCAGGCCAATTCTCCTGCCCGCTCGGTTATCTTTCGGTACCTCCACCGGGACCCGCGGGCGCATGGACCAGTTGAACCTCGACATCGTCGTGACGCGCGGAGCCATCGTCGAATCGCGCCACTGCGTCCACGCCGCGGTGGTGAATGCGACCGGCTCGCTCATCGCGGCTGCGCGCGAGACGGACACGGTGGCGCACTGGCGCTCGTGCGCCAAGCCGTTCCAGGTCATGCCGCTGCTGGAGAGCGGCGGCTTCGACCAGATCGGCTGGGGCGACGACCAGTTGGCACTCGCCTGCGCGTCGCACGGCGGCGAGCCGGAGCACGTCGCCATCGTTCGCAAGATGCTCGAGTCGATCGGGATGGAAGAGGGCGATCTGGCCTGCGGCCCGCACGACCCCCTCGCGATGCGCGGGCAGAAGGCGTTGCGCGAGTCGGGTGGCCACTCCGGAAGGCTCCACAACAACTGCTCTGGCAAGCACGCCGCCATGCTCGCTCGCGCCTTCACGGCGGGCTGGAACGCGTACGGCTACGAGCGACAGGATCATGAGGTGCAGAAGAGCTGCCTGGCCGAGGTTGCACGGTGGACGGGGCTCCAGCCTTCGCAGATCGGTCAAGCGGTGGACGGCTGTGGTGTCGTCGTCTTTGCGCTCCCGCTCGAGGCGATGGCGCTCTCGTACGCTCGGCTCGCCGACGCGGTGCGTCGCTCGCAGGAGCTCCCGTCGCGAATCGTGCACGCGATGCAGACGCGCCCATTCCTGATGGGCGGCAGCGATCGGTTCGACTCGGCCATCATCGAGGCCACGGAAGGACGCGTGATCGCCAAGATCGGCGCGGAGGGGATCCATTCCCTCGCGATCATCGATGAGGGGATCGGCATCGTGGTCAAGGTGGAGGACGGCGCGCAGCGCGCGCAGTTCCCGGCCGTGATCCGCGTGCTCCAGCACTGCGGCGCGCTGCCGGAGGCGCTTCCGCCGCGGCTCGCCGAGTTCGCGCGCCGTCCGCTGCGCAACACTCGGGGCGAGGTGATCGGCGAGGTTCGCGCCGTCTCGTGATGTGCGCGTCGGCAACGAAATGTCGTCGTGGCTGAGTCGCGTTCGTCAACGCTGACTCTGGCAGCGCTGGACGCCCCAACCGCGGCGCTGATCGTGCTGGCCGCGCACATCGCTGGCAGCGACGAGTCGGTCGTCCGCGCGGCCTTCATCGAGGCGGCCGCCTCGGTGCCGCCGGCGTGGATCGAGGAGCTCGTCGTACAGAGCTATCTCTTCAGCGGCTTTCCCCGTGCGCTCAACGCGGCGCGCCAGTGGCGGAAGGTCTCGCCGGTGCCAGCCCCGACTCGCGACGAGAGCGACGACGTCACCGAGGTGGACGAATGGCGCATGCGCGGCGAGGTGACGTGCTCGGCGGTGTACGGCCGGATGTACGATCGGTTGCGAGAGAACATCCGCGACCTGCACCCGGCCCTCGACTCGGCCATGATCGTCGAAGGCTACGGCAAGATCCTCGGGCGGACCGGCCTCGACCTCCCGCGCCGCGAGCTATGCATCGTCGCCGCCTGCGCGGCCACCGAGCAGGACCGTCAGCTGCATTCGCATCTCCACGGTGCGCTCAACGTCGGGGTCGCTCCGTCCGCGCTGAGCGCCGCCATCGATGCACTCGAGACCGTGCTGGGCGCCGAGCGCGTCCGCTCGATCCGTCTGCTGCTCGCCCGCGTCCTCGGGAAGTAGGTAGCTTTAGCGCTGCACGTGTTCGCCACGCGCCGCAGCCGATCGCTTCGCGTCGGCCTTCAGTCGCCACATACCTTCGTCGGACCATCAGCATGTTCATCGATCGCGTCATCGTTCGCGTCACCGCCGGATCCGGCGGCTCTGGCATCTCCAGCTTTCGTCGCGAGAAGTTCGCCCCGCTCGGCGGGCCGGACGGCGGCGATGGTGGCAAGGGAGGAGACATCCTCGTGCGAGGCGACAGCAACCTGGCGACGCTCCTGGACTACACGTACCGCAACCAGTGGGAAGCCGCGCGCGGTGACCATGGCAGCGGCTCCAACAAGACCGGTGCCTCTGGCGACGACGTCGTGCTTCCGGTTCCGCCGGGCACGATCATCCGCAACCAGGAGACTGGCGAAATCGTGGGCGAGGTGCTCCAGGACGGCGATACGTTCGTGCTCGCGAAGGGCGGCCGCGGTGGTAAGGGCAACGCCTGGTTTGCTACCGCCGCCCATCGCAGTCCGCGCGAATGGCAGCCCGGTGAGGAAGGCGAGATGTTCACGCTGGAGCTCGAGCTCAAGCTGATCGCCGACGTCGGCCTCGTCGGCCAGCCGAATGCGGGAAAGTCCACGCTGCTGAGCGTGATCAGCGCCGCGACCCCCAAGATCGGCGACTACCCGTTCACGACGCTTCACCCCAACCTCGGCGTCGTCCAGCTGAGCGACAGCCGCACGTTCGTGGTGGCCGACATCCCGGGAATCATCGAGGGTGCCCACGAAGGAAAGGGTCTCGGCCTCCAGTTCCTCCGGCACATCGAACGGACGCGACTCCTCGCATTCCTGATTCCGATCGACGCGATCGATTGGCAGGCGGAGTACGACCAGCTCCGGAACGAAGTGCGTCAGTACTCGGCCGAGCTCGCCGAGAAGCCCCACTGCGTCGTGTTCACCAAGATGGACCTGCTGGGCGAAGACGAGCCGGCCCCCATCGAGGCGCCCGATGCGTTCGGCGTCTACGCGTTATCGGCCGCGGGCCGCAGCGGGCTAGACGAGATCAAGCTCGCGTGGTGGCGTCGCCTGCTGGACATGCGCAAGGCCGCGGCGAACCCCGTACACGACGTGATGCTCCCGTAGATGGAGGCACAGCGACGAGGAGACGCGGGATATCCGCCCGAGCTGCTGCAGCTAGCTAATCCTCCTCGCGCACTCTGGATGCTCGGCGATCCCGCGGTCCTGGCGCGTCCGACGGTCGCGATCGTGGGCACGCGCCGGGCGACGTCGTATGCCGAACGGGTCGCGCGCGAGCTGGCCCGCGTGCTGGCACAGGCCGGTGCCTGCGTGATCTCCGGCCTCGCCCGCGGAGTGGACGCAGCCGCGCATCGCGGCGCGCTCGAGGCTGGCGGCGCCACCTGCGCCGTGCTGGGCACGGGAGTGAACGTCGTCTATCCGCGCGGACACGCAGCGCTTCAGGCCGACATCGCGTCTCACGGGCTCCTGGTGAGCGAGCTCAAACCCGACGATGCCGCGCACGGAGGGTCCTTCCCGCAGCGCAACCGCATCATCGCCGCGCTGGCCAGCGTCACGATCGTCGTCGAGGCCGGCGTGAAGAGCGGCGCCCTCATCACGGCGTCCCACGCGCTCGAGCTCGGGCGCACGGTGGCAGCCGTGCCAGGCCCGATCGATGTTCCGCAGTCGCAGGGCAGCAACGAGCTCCTTCGCGACGGAGCCGTCGCGATCACCGCGATGGCTGACGCGCTGACGCTGCTCGGGCTCACGCAGCCCGTCCGCCTCGCGGACCTTCCCGTCGGTACGAGTGAGCGCAGACTATGGGACGCACTCCACCATGGTGCCGCTGACCTCGATACCCTCTGCACGCGCGCGGGACTTCCGGCTCACGAGGGGGTGGCCGCCGCGAGCGCGCTCGAGCTCCGGGGGCTCGTGGAGTGCGCTTTGAGCGGCGAGGTCCGGCGCATCTGAGCGCCGCCGTTCTGCGGACGCGACATCGACTTCACCCGACCCGGGGCTGGCGAGTGTGCGATATTTCGATGTGACCCGCCACGTATATGTCCACGTCCCCTTCTGTGCGCGGCGCTGCTCCTATTGCGACTTCTCCATCGCAGTGCGCCGCGAAGTGCCTGTGGGCGAGTACCTCACCGCGCTTGCTGCCGAGCTCGAGATCCGTTTCGGCGGAAGTCCGGCGACCGAGGTCGACACGATCTATCTCGGCGGCGGAACGCCCTCCCGACTCGGCGGCGACGGAGTGGCGGCGGCGCTCGCGCTGATCTTTCGCTACTTCGTTCCAGCGGCGGACGCCGAGATCACAATTGAGGCCAATCCGGACGACGTGTCCCCCGCGGCGGTGGTTGCCTGGCGCGCAGCGGGAGTCAATCGCGTCTCGCTCGGAGCGCAGAGCTTCGACGATCGCGTGCTCGCCTGGATGCATCGCAACCACGACGCGGCCGCGACGGTCGCCGCCGTGCAAGCGCTGCGCGCAGCGGGGATCGACAACCTCTCGCTGGACCTGATCTTCGCCCTCCCTGAGGCACTCGGGCGCGACTTCGAGAGCGACGTCCGGCAGCTGCTCGCCCTCGAGCCGGAGCACATCTCGCTCTACGGGCTCACGGTGGAGAGCTCCACCCCTCTCGGGAAGTGGGTCGCGCGCGGCACCGCCGTCGAGCAGCCGGAGGAGGGCTACGAGCGCGATTTCCTCGACGCGCATCGTCTTCTCACCGAGTCCGGCTACGAGCACTACGAGGTCTCGAACTACGGGCGCCCGGGACGTCGAGCGAAACACAATTCATCCTACTGGCGCAACGTCTCGTATGTCGGCCTCGGCCCGGCTGCGCACGGCTTCGACGGCGAGTCGCGGCGCTGGAACGCGCGCCATTACACCGACTGGCGCGACCAGACCGCCGCCGGCCAGGACCCGCTCGAAGGCCACGAGCAGCTCACCGCTGAGAACCGGATCGCCGAGGACGTGTACCTCGGTCTGCGCACGAGCGACGGCCTTCTGTTGATGCCGGCCGACGTCGCCGACATCGGTCGGTGGACTGCCGCTGGATGGACCATCGTGGGCGAGGATGACCGTGTCCGCTGCACGGCGGAAGGGTGGCTGCGGCTGGATGCGCTCGCCAGTGCCTTGACGCATCACCGAAGTCGTTAGTACATTTAGACTTATGCCCACTGCCGACGAGCTCACGCCACGTGAACGCCGCGTACTCGAAGCGGTGATCCAGACGTACGTGCAAACGGCTGAGCCCGCAGGCTCGCGCGTGATTTCACGCCGGTTCGGACTCGGCGTTTCACCGGCGACCATCCGCAACACGATGAGCGACCTCGAGGAGAAGGGCTTCCTCCGCCATCCGCACACCTCGGCCGGACGAGTCCCCACTGACAAGGCGTATCGCGCCTACGTGGATGCCATCCTCACCGGACCGGCCGGCGCCATCGTCGTCGCCGAGCGCGATCGGCTGCACGCGGACATCAGCGCCAGCACGTCGACGATCGAGAACATCCTCCGGCGTGCCGCGCAGAGCCTCGGCGTGCTGACGCAGGAGCTCGGCGTCGCCCTCGGACCACGTCTCGACGCGAGCGTGCTGCGCCGCCTGGAGCTGGTGCAGGTGAGCGGTGACCGGCTTCTCCTCGTCCTCACGCTCGACGGCGGTGTAGTGCGCACCGTCTTCGTCGAAGTGCGCGGCAGCCTCGCCGACGGCGCCGTGGTGGAAGTGACGCGCGTCCTCAACGAGCGGCTGGCAGGTAATTCGCTGCGCGATCTGCGCGCGTCGGTCGCCAGTCGCCTGCGCGACTCGTCGACCAGACCTGAAGCCGAGGAGCTGCTCAACATCTTCGTCCAGGAGGGCGAGCAGCTGTTCGACGCCGCGCTCCCGATGAGCGAGGGAAGTGTCATCGTCGGTCAGGCGAGCGTGCTCGCGTCGCAGCCCGAGTTCGACGGGGCGGACAGCCTGCGTCGGCTCCTCACGCTCACCGAGCAGCCGGCACGACTGGCCGACGCGCTCCGTCGAAAGCACCAGGGCGACGCGCGGCCCGGCGTTAGCATCACGATCGGCGGGGAACACGGCGACCCGCAGCTGGATCAGTTCACCGTGGTGACGGCCGAATACCACGCGGGTGCGCTCAACGGCGTGATCGGCGTGATCGGCCCAACGCGAATGCCGTATGAAAAGGTCATCACGCTCGTTCAGCACACGTCGCGGCTGCTTTCGGATCTGCTCTAGCGCCGCTTCAACCAGACCACCCGCAGTCCTGTCAGGCAGTCTGACAGTCCGACTGTCCGACCCGATATCACATGGCTGATTTCTACAACGTCCTCGGCGTGGAGCGCACGGCTGCCGACGACGACATCAAGAAGGCATATCGCAAGCTGGCGATGACGTTTCACCCCGACCGCAACGGGGGCTCCAAGGACGCCGAAGAGAAGTTCAAGGAGATCACGGAGGCGTACGACGTCCTGCGCGATCCGCAGAAGCGGGCGACGTACGATCGCTACGGCGAGGCTGGCCTGCGCGGCGGCGGCGGTGGCGGCTTCCACCATGTGGACCTCTCCGAGGCGCTCGGGATCTTCATGCGCGACTTCGGTGGCTTCGGCGGGCTCGACGACCTGTTCGGCGGGCGCGGCCAGGGTGGCAGCGGC
>JAYUTY010000527.1:0-2872 GCA_043754875.1 Gemmatimonadota bacterium | reverse complement strand
GCCGCTCGCTTCCTCGAGGCGGACGAGATTGCGCTCCACCTCACCTCGCAGCGCATCCGTGACGACTCGGTCACGCAGGAAGGCGATGCAGACGTCGCACGCGATCGTGAAGCCCGGTGGGACGGGGACGCCGAGGTTGGTCATCTCGGCGAGGTTCGCCCCTTTGCCACCGAGCACCGACTTCATGTCCTTCGTTCCTTCGGCGCTGCCATTCCCAAAGAAATAGACGGAGTTCGTCACGCGGCTCGCGGTGTCAGGTTAGCATCCGCAGCCGAAGCGGAGCTTGTCCGGATCTGTGGGGGGCGGCGTCGGATAATCGCCCGAGAAGCACGCATGGCAAAAGCCGTGCGGGCCGCCGGGCACGGACGACAACATGCCGTCCAGTGACAGGTAGCCAAGCGAATCGACGCCGAGTGATTCCCGAATCTCCTCGATCGTGTTGTTCGCGGCGATGAGCTCATCGCGGCTCGGCGTGTCGATCCCGTAGTAGCACGGCCCGGTCACCGGCGACGAGCTGACACGCATGTGCACCTCCACCGCGCCGGCCGCGCGAACGAGCGAGACGAGGCCGCGCGTGGTCGTGCCACGCACGATCGAATCGTCCACCATCACCACCCGCTTCCCGTCGAGCACTTCGCGAACCGCGTTGTACTTGAGCCGCACCTTCGCGTCGCGCGTCGCCTGCGTCGGCTGAATGAACGTCCGGCCAACGTAATGGTTCCGGATGAGCGCCAGCTCGTACGGCAGCCCACTCTCCTCGGCGAAGCCGATCGCGGCGGAGTTCGAGGAATCAGGAACGCTGAAGACGAGCTCCGCGGTCGGCGCCGGATGCTCCTGGGCCAGGCGATGACCGAGCGAGCGGCGCGCACGATCGACCGAGCCACCGAAGATGCGGCTGTCCGGCCGCGCGAAGTAGACGTGCTCGAAGACGCAGCGCTTGAGCTCCTTCCGCTCGAACGGGAAGATGGAGCGCTCCCCGGTCGCATCGACGGCGAAGATCTCGCCGGGCTCGATCTCGCGCTCATACGTGGCGCCGACGATGTCCAGAGCGCACGTCTCGGAGCCGAAGACGGGCGCTCCGTTGAGCCGTCCCATGACGAGCGGGCGCCAGCCGCGTGGGTCACGCGCGGCGAGCAGCGTGTCGCCCAGCACGATGAGGACGCTGTAGGCGCCTTCCACGCCGGCGAGCGCGTCGGCGAGGCGACCTTCGGGCGTGTCCGACGCGGAGCGCGCGAGGCGGTGCACGATCACCTCGGAGTCCATCGACGACGAGAAGATGGAGCCGAGCTCCTCGAGGTCGACGCGGAGCTCGCCAGCGTTCGTCAGATTGCCGTTGTGGGCAAGCGCGATGTGGCCGCCCCGCGAGCTCACCAGCACCGGCTGCGCGTTCTCGATCGTGGAGGACCCGGCGGTGCTGTACCGCGTGTGGCCGATGGCCATCGCGCCGTGGAGCGCATCGATCTTGGCGTTCGACATCTCCGAGACGAGCCCCATGCTGCGCACGCCATGGGCTTCGCCCCGATCCACCGCGACGATGCCGGCCGACTCCTGGCCGCGATGCTGGAGCGAGAAGAGGCCAAGCTTGGTGAGCGCCACCGCCTGATCATGTCCGCGAACGCCGAAGATGCCGCACATGAGTTCAGACTACCGAGTCGGAGGCGAGCGCGATGTCCTGCGCCGAGGCGCTGCGCTGCATGATGCGCGGGATCGCCTCGTGGAATGCGTCGGCGAGCTCCGCGACGGGTGCGTGGATGAGCCGCTCGCCGATCTTGATGTCCAGCGCCGTCGAGTTGTGCACGGTGCCGATCACGCGCGCCGGCACGTCGTGTCGCCCGGCGATGACGAGCAACGTCGCTGCGTCGGCCGTGCTCACGATGACGCGGCCCTGGGCCTCGCCGAAGAGGAGCGCGCGAAGGGGCAGGGCCGCCCACGCGCCGAGATCGACCGACGCGCCACGCGGCGCCGCGCGGTCCATCATCACGCATTCCGCGAGCGCAACGGCGAGGCCGCCGTCCGCGCAGTCGTGGGCGGTGCGCACGGCGCCCGCACGAATCGACTCGAGCAGTGCATCGATCAGCCGACGCTCTGCGTCGAGGTTGCAGTGGGGCGGCGCGCCCGCGACCGTGTGGTGAATGCGCACGAGGTACTCGCTCCCGCCCAGCTCATTCGTGTTCTCGCCGAGCAGCACGATGGAATCACCGGGAGTGGTGAACGCGGAGCGCGTGACGTGGGCGAGGGAGTCGATCAGTCCGACCATGCCAATGACGGGCGTTGGGTAGACCGCACCGGTGGGATTCTCGTTGTAGAGCGAGACGTTCCCGCCCGTGACGGGGGTGCCGAGCGCCTCGCATCCCTCCTTCATTCCCGCGATCGCCTCGCGGAGCTGGTAGTACACCTCCGGCTTGCGCGGATTGCCGAAGTTGAGGTTGTTCGTGATCGCCATCGGTCGCGCGCCGGTGCACGCGACGTTGCGCGCCGCCTCCGCCACAGCGGTGCGTGCACCGGAGCGAGGGTCGAGGTACACGTAGCGCCCGTTGCAGTCCACCTTGAGCGAGATCGCCTTGTCGGTGCCGCGGATGCGCACGACGGCGGCGTCGCCGCCCGGTCCGACCATCGTGCCAGTGCGCACCGTATGGTCGTACTGCTGGTAGACCCACCGCTTGCTGGCGATGGTCGGAGAGCGCAGCAGCTCGCAGATCGTCCAGAGGGGATCGGCCTCTTCGGCGCGCTCGGCGATGTCGTGCACGTTCACGGCTCGCCGGCTCGCGATCTCGGTGCTCTCGCGCGCTTCCGGCTCGTACATCGGGCAGTCGGTCACGAGGCGGGTGCCCGGAAACTCGGCGACGATGCGATCGCCTTCCATGACGCGGTA
>JAYUTY010000526.1:0-8480 GCA_043754875.1 Gemmatimonadota bacterium | reverse complement strand
AGTGGTAGAGTCGGCGAGCGCCGTGGCGAGCACGCGGCCAGTTCGGACTTCGCGCCGCTCGTGATACGTCGGTGCAGCGCCGTGAATCGGAGCCTGTCGAATGACGACGGTCCGCCCATCGGCGGCGAACGCCCATTGCCAGATTGGCAACCCATTGCCGATGACCGTGCGGCCTCCGCCGGCTCGGAGCAGCACAAGCTCGAGCGGAACAGGGTATGTCGTGCAGCAGCTGGGGTAGAGAGCGACCCAGCCGACGACACGATGGTCGGCCGACCGCACCGGTTGCTCGAAGGCGACCTAATTCGAGTCCTTCGGCGGCGTGATGACGCGATTGTCTGCTGGGCGGCGCTCGCATGTGTCCCGAACGCGAAGGCCACGCAGACGATCACGAGTGCCGAGTTGTGCATTTCCGGTTTTCACAGAGAGATGTGGATCGCTGGCTAACGCTCACTTTCGCGCAAGCAACACGCATCGTTACGAAGCCTGCAGCATAGCTGCGCTCCCGCTGCTCGGCGTGCGTCCGAGCTTCGCACCGCTGCTACCGGCTCCGAAGCACCTCGCGGACGCATTCCACGAACCCCCGCGCCGCCGCTCCACGCACCGCGCCCGGACGCCACACCGCCACGATCTCACGCTGCAGCTCGTGCCCCACGAGCGGCACGTAGGCGCAACGCGGCGTGTTGTGCCGCGCCGCCGCGATCGCCGGCACGATCGACACTCCCATCCCCGCGCCCACCAGCTCCAGCACCGTCGCGAGCTGCGAGCTGTGACACACCACCGACGCGTGCACGTCGTGGCTCGAGCAGAAGCCGGCCACCTGCTCGCCGAGACAGTGCGCGCGGTCGAGCGTCACAGCCGGCGCGTCGCGCAGCTGGGCGAGCGTGATGCGGCCCGCGCGCGCCGCCGGGTGATTCGACGGCACCGCCACCACCAGCCGGTCGTGGCCGAGCGGCTCGGTGTCCACATGCTCGAACGCGTGCGGCAGCGCCGCGATCGCCACGTCGAGCGTGCCGTCGATCACCAGCCGAGCGAGCACCGCGCTGTATCCCTCGCGTAGCTCCACGCGCGCATCCGCGTGTCGCTCGCGCAACCGATGCAGCGCGTCGGGCAGCACGTACGGCGCGATGGTCGGGATCGCCCCCACCGTCAGCCTGTTCACGCGCTCGGCACCCTCACGCCGCACCGCGTCCTCGGTCGCGCGAATCTCGTCCAGGATCGCTCGCGCCCGCGGGTACAGCGCGGTCCCCGCCTCGCTCAGCGCGACGCCCCGCCCATGGCGACGGAAGAGTTGCGTCCCCAGGTGCTGCTCCAGCCGCTGCACTTGCAGTGTCAGCGACGGCTGCGCGATGCCGAGCTGCCGAGCCGCTCGGCTCATCGAGCCGGCGTCGGCCGTCTCGATAAAGGCACGAAGGAGGATGGGGTCCATGACTATAGCTATTACCTATTGCTCGTATAGGCAACTGCATGTTGTCGCCTATCGCTCGAACGACTAGCCTTCATTGCGATGCGGTCGGTCCGGAGCGCGCGCCAGATTTCCAAGGAGAGAGAGCCATGCAGGACGAGTCGATGGAGTCAGGGGCGAAGTGCCCGGTCATGAACGCGACGACCCCGCCCGGTCGCCCCCGGTCCAACCGCGACTGGTGGCCCAACCAGCTCAACCTCGGCGTGCTCCACCAGAACGTACCGACCAGCAACCCGCTCGGCGCCGATTTCGACTACGCGTCGGAGTTCGCGACGCTCGATCTCGGCGCCGTGATGTCGGACCTGCGCGAGCGCATGACGCGCTCCGAGCCCTGGTGGCCCGCCGACTACGGGCACTACGGGCCGCTCTTCGTCCGCATGGCGTGGCACAGCGCCGGTACGTACCGCACCGCCGATGGACGGGGCGGCGCGTCGTCCGGCACGCAGCGCTTCGCCCCGCTCAACAGCTGGCCCGACAACGGAAATCTCGACAAGGCCCGCCGCCTGCTGTGGCCGGTCAAGCAGAAGTACGGGCGCAAGCTGTCGTGGGCGGATCTCATGATCCTCGCCGGCAACGCCGCGATCGAGTCGATGGGGCTCCAGACCTTCGGCTTCGGTGGCGGGCGTGCGGACGTCTTCGAGCCCGAGCAGGATATCTATTGGGGTGTAGAGGAAAAATGGCTCGGAAACGCGCGCTACTCCGAGGAGCTCGAGCTCGAGTGGCCGCTCGCGGCCGTGCAGATGGGACTCATCTACGTGAACCCCGAAGGCCCCAACGGCAATCCCGATCCGCTCCACTCGGCGCGCGACATCCGCGAGACGTTCGCGCGCATGGCGATGAACGACGAGGAGACCGTCGCGCTGATCGCCGGTGGCCACACCTTCGGCAAGGCGCATGGAGCAGGCGACGTCCAGCTCGTGGGCGCCGAGCCGGAGGGATCACCGATCGAATCGCTGGGCTTCGGGTGGAAGAACAGCCACGAGAGCGGCATCGCCGGCCACACCACGACGAGCGGCCTCGAAGGCGCGTGGACGCCGACCCCGACGCAGTGGGACAACAGCTACTTCGACACCCTGTTCGGATTCGAGTGGGAGCTGACGACGAGTCCCGCCGGCGCGAAGCAGTGGAAGCCCACGGATGCCTCGGCGGCGACGCTCGTCCCTGATGCGCATGACGCCACGCTGCGCCATCCGCCGATGATGCTCACGTCGGACCTCGCGCTCCGCGCCGATCCGATCTACGAGGCGATCTCGCGCCGTTTCCACGAGAACCCCGACCAGCTCGCCGACGCCTTCGCGCGCGCCTGGTTCAAGCTCACGCATCGCGACATGGGGCCGCGCGTCCGCTACATGGGCACGCTCGTGCCGAACGAGACGCTGATCTGGCAGGATCCCATTTCTGCGGTGGACCACCCGCTGATCGGCGATGCGGACATCGCGTCGCTCAAGAAGATCATCGTCGATTCGGGCCTCTCCATCGCGCAGCTCGTCAGCACGGCGTGGGCGTCGGCCTCCACCTTCCGCGGCTCCGACAAGCGCGGCGGCGCGAACGGTGCCCGCATCCGCCTGGCGCCGCAGCGCGGGTGGGAAGTGAATCAGCCGGCGAAGCTCGCGCGCGCACTCGAGATCTTCGAGCGCGTTCAGCGCGACTTCAACGGTGCGCAGGCGGGCGGAAAGAAGGTGTCGCTCGCCGACCTGATCGTGCTCGGTGGCTGCGCCGCGGTGGAAGCTGCCGCGCACAAGGCTGGCGTCGACGTCGTGGTGCCGTTCACGCCGGGCCGCATGGATGCGTCGGCCGAGCAGACCGACGCCGCTTCGTTCGAGGTGCTCGAGCCGCTCAGCGACGGCTTCCGCAACTACCAGCAGCGTGCCTTCACCAAGTCGCCGGAGGAGCTGCTGGTGGACCGTGCGCAGCTGCTCACGCTCACGGCGCCGGAGATGACCGTCCTCGTCGGCGGCCTGCGCGTGTTGAACGCGAACCACGCGCAGTCCAAGCACGGCGTCTTCACCGATCGCCCGGAGACGTTGAGCAACGACTTCTTCGCCAACCTCCTGGGCATGGACACCGAGTGGGCACCGATGCCCGGAAGCAACACGCTGTACGAGGGGCGCGACCGGGAGAGCGGCGACGTGAAGTGGACCGCGACGCGCGTGGATCTGGTGTTCGGGTCGAACACGCAGCTCCGCGCGATCAGCGAGGTCTATGCGGCCGACGACGCGAAGGAGAGCTTCGCGCGCGAGTTCGTGCGGGTGTGGGACAAGGTGATGAACCTCGATCGCTTCGATCTGGTCGAGCGGCGCGCGGAGGGGTAGCGCCGGCTGACCATTCGGTGCCGCGCGAAGCTGTTGCGGTTACTGACGTCTGGCAGCGAACAGCGATTCCACCGTCGGGGCGGGGCGGGTGAGCCGCGCCGCCTCGAGCAGCTCGTATACGTGACGTGCGTCGGGAATCATCGAGAAGCCGTTCGGATGGCCGCTCGTCGCCGATAGCCGCGTATCCTGCCAGCCCGGCGGGAGATAGCGCCGGCCGATCCAGATATTGCCGAAGCCGTTGCGCTTCTCACGGAGACCGGTATCCGTGATCGTGTTCAGCGGGAACGACTTGACGAAGTCCGAGAAGAGCGACTCCTTCACGAGCATGCGCTCCGATGTAAGCGCGTAGGAGGATCTCCCCCGGCGATACGCGTCGAAGAAGAATCTGCCCACGGCGAAGTACATCACCGCAATGAAGATCACGCCACCGAGAAGCAGCTGCATTGGATCGCGAAGGTTCGCCTGGCGTGCCTGCGTCACGAAGACGTACAGGATGACGAGGCTGATCGGCACCTGGAGCAGGTCGGCGGGCTGAACGAACAGGCCGCGCCGCGGAGTGCCGGACCACAGCACCCGCTCACCGGGCGCGAGCTCGAACGGAAAGATCTCGGAAGTGGTCATGTGCCGAGACACGAGAACTCTCCCGGCGCCTGATCGCAAGTGCGGCGAGGGTGCGATCCTCTGAACAGCGGAGATGTCGGTGCACGTCGCGAGGAGCTACCTTCGTCGCGCGCACGTCACGCTCCCCTCCGACTCGACCGGTCACTCCATGCTCACCCGGCATTCGCCGTTCTCGTCTCACACCGCGGACGCGGTGATTCGTCGCCCTGGCGCGCGCGGTCTCGTTGCCGCTGCGATGATCCTCCTCGCCGCCTGCGCAGGCTCCGGCGACAAGCCCGCGGCTGCGACGCCTCCCGCCGCGACGCCCGCGACAACTGCCGCTACCGCCACCAGTGCCCCCGCCGTCGCACTCGGACCGGGCGAAGCGATGCTCCCCGTGCGAGGCGGCCGCATCTGGTACAAGCGCTCGGGCACGGGCACGGGCACGCCGATGGTGCTGCTGCACGGCGGCCCCGGCGCGGGGAGCTTCTACCTCAAGCCGTTCGAGGCCATCGGCGACGACCGGCCGATCATCCGCTACGACCAGCTCGGCGCGGGCAAGTCGGACCGGCTCACCGACACGACGCTCATGAACATCCCGCGCTTCGTCGAGGAGCTCGATTCGCTGCGCCGCGCGCTCGGCATCGAGAAGTGGTTCGTGAACGGCCACTCGTGGGGCACGGTGCTCGCGATCGAGTATTACAAGGCGCATCCGGAGCACGTCGCGGGGATCGTCTTCGGCGGCTCGGTCTTCGACTGGCGCGCCTACGCCCGTGAGACCAACGCGTGGGTGAAGCAGATGCCCGATTCGTCGCAGCGCGCCATCGCGGCGTGGAAGAACGGCGGGAGCCCCGACAACCCCGCCTTCAAGGCCGCCACCGACGAGTTCTACTCCAGGTACGTGTGGCGCCATCCGGTGAAGGCCGATCAGGACTCGACGGACGCGAGATTCGGCAACGAGCAGTACAACTACATGCAGGGCGCGTACGAGTACGTCGTCACGGGCACGCTCAAGGACTACGATGTGCGCGCCGACCTGCCGAAGATCAAGGTGCCCGTTCTCTCCACGACCGGCGAGTTCGACGAGGTCGGACCGAAGACGGTCGAGGCGCACGCGCGGATGATCCCGGGCGCGCGGTTCATCCTCTACAAGGGCGCGGGACACGTCACGTCGTGGGACGCGCGCGACGCGAATGTGAAGGACGTGCGCGCGTTCCTGCGTGCGGCCGATCTGGCCGCCCGAGTGTCACCGTGAACCGTCGCGACTTTCTGCAGCACGCCGCCGCGTTCACCGCGCTCCCCGCCTTCGTGAATTGGAGGCAGCATGGTGTCGCTCGTGGTGTCGCGGCACTCCACGTCGATGGTGCGCGGCTCAACGGGTGGCTGACCGCATTCGATTCGATCGGGCGCACGGCGCGTGGAATCAATCGCGTGGCGTATTCGGAGGCCGATCTGGCCGGTCGCGCCTTCACGCTCGACCTGTTCCGGCAGGCGGGGCTGACGCCACGAGTCGACGCGGCCGGGAACATCCACGGGCGCGTGGCCGGCACCGATACCACGCGGCCGCCGATCATGATCGGCTCGCACATCGACTCCGTGACCGATGGCGGCAACTTCGACGGTCCCGTCGGGGCGTTCAGCGCCATCGAGGTCGCGCGCACGATTCAGGAGCAGAAGCTTCGGATACGGCATGCGGTCGATGTCGTCGTCTGGCAGAACGAGGAGGGTGGGACGACCGGCAGCAAGGCGGCGATCGGTGAACTGACCGAGGCGGACCTGAACGTGGTGGCCCGGTCGGGGAAGACCGTCCGCGACGGCATCGGCATCGTCGGCGGGAACGTGTCACAGCTGGCCACCGCGCGATTGAAGAAGGGTGACATCGCGTGCTACATCGAGCTGCACATCGAGCAGAGCGGCCTGCTCGAGAAGGCGGGTACGAGCATCGGCGTCGTGGAGGGCATCGTCGGCCTGCGCTGGATGGAGGTCACGATCCAGGGCTTCGCGAATCACGCTGGCGCCACCGCGATGGATCAGCGGCAGGATGCGATGCTGGCCGCCGCCAAGTTCACCGTTGCCGTCAACGATGCGATCCGCGCGGAGCGTGGCCGTCAGGTGGCGACGGTCGGTCGCATCACCGCCACGCCGAACACCACCAACGTGATCGCCGGGCGCGTCGTGCTCACTGTCGACCTGCGCGACCTCGACGTCGCCAAGCTGACGCGGTTCAAGGCCGCGTTCGAGAAGCTCGGCGCCGACATCGGCGTCGCGACGGGGACCACCTTCGCCTTCGCCCCGCTCTCCGAGAGCGAGCCCGCGCTGGCCGACCCGAAGGTCATGGGATGGATCGAGTCGAGCGCGAGGTCGCTCGGGCTCTCGTCGATGCGCATGCCGAGCGGTGCGGGGCACGATGCGCAGGAGATCGCGCGCATCGCGCCGATGGGGATGATCTTCGTGCCGAGCATCGGTGGGATCAGTCACTCACCGAAGGAGTTCTCGAAGGCCGACGACATTGCGCGTGGTGCGGACGTGCTGCTGAACGCCGTCATGGCGGCCGATCGGGGCTGACGCTGCCAGCCACTCCCCGGCCAAGAGTGTCCCCCACGACACCTGTGCACTGGCGTCGCGACCTACGGCAGCTCGAGCCGCGTCGGCACGTTCAGGTTGCGCGATAGAATCCCTTGTTTCGTCTGTTGGAAGCCCCACACCCAGAGTGCGCCGTCGGCCGTGACCGCGTACGATCGCATCGTGCCGAGGTAGATCCCGACGATGCTGGCGATAGTGGGCACGCGAGCCGGGCGCACCACGTACTCTCCGCTGGTTCTACCGATCCCGATCTCGCCGTAGCCGTTGTGTCCCCACATGCGCAGTGAGCCGTCGGCAAGCACCACGGCGGCCAGTCCAGAGCCGATGCTGAGCTGCTTTGCCCCTGCAATGCCACGCACGACTTCCGGAACACCGTGAAATGTCCCCTCGTCGTCCGGTTGTGTCGGACTGACGCTGTTGCCGATCATCGAGGAGTTGTTCGTACCCCACATCCACACAGTGCCATCGTCGCGGAGCGCGCCCGATACGCCACCGTCGTTGCCTCCGTTTCCCGCCGCGATTGCCACGACGTGATCGAGACCAGGAATGAGTGTGGGCGTCCATCCCGTCGCACGCGTGCCGTTGCCCAGCTCTCCGTTCCTGTTCATGCCCCACGACAGCACGTGCCCGTCGCGAGTCAGTGCGAGATTGTGCAGCCGCCCCGACGCGATGTGCACGATGTCCCGCAGCAGAGGCACCTGCACTGGAGCGCCAGCACTGAGCACACGCAGGCTGCGTGCGGGCAATGCGTCGCCATCGCCGACCGCACCGTTGTCGCGTCGTCCCCACGCCCACACGGTCCCGTCGCGTGTGAGGGCGAGTGCATGCTTGTCACCCGCCGTCACCTCCAGCACGTTGGCCAGTCCAGTGACCGTGACCGGTGTCGCCGACGGTTTCGGGTAGGTGCCAAGCGCAACGTTCGTCCCGGGCGTTCCATTGCCGAGTTGACCTTCGTCGTTACTGCCCCACGCGACCACCGATCCGTCTTCGAGTACGGCGTATCCGGTGAAGCCGCCGATGTCGGAGCCACCCACGGCGACGCGGAGCGCCCTGCCTGGCAGTGACAGCGGAGTGGGAACCTGAAGCGCTCCGTTCGCCGAACGTCCCCACGTGATGACGCTGCCATCGGCTTTGACCACCAGCACGCCGCCGCCGGGTGCGATGTGACGGATGACGTCTGCCACTCGCGCCTGCGGGCTCCGCGGTGCAACGGCCAACATCGTCGTACACAGCGCGCTGAAGAACACGGCATGTCTCACGATCGCCTCCGGTGTGGATGACGGAAAGTCGCGCGGTCGATCCAAGGTAACGCGGAATGCGCCAGCCGCCCCTGGATGGTGCTGGCAAGCAGAGGGCCCGGACGAGGCGTCCGGGCCCTCTGTTGTTCCGTCGGCCGACTCGTCGGATCGCACGGTTCCTGATGTGAGACGCGCCGGCTCCCGACTGGGCCGGCCGCGTCAGTGCCGCGAGTGGTTACGGCGCCGGCTGGTTGACCGTGTTCATCTGGAGCGTGACGGCGGTCT
>JAYUTY010000525.1:0-2882 GCA_043754875.1 Gemmatimonadota bacterium | reverse complement strand
GCGAGGCGTTGGTGCAGCAGCTGCAGGCCGCACTCGCGGAGGTGGAGTCACTGCGAAAGATCCTGCCGCTCTGCTCCTATTGCCGACGGATCCGGAACGACCGGAATTACTGGTCCAGCGTGGAGAGCTACATCTCGACGCACATGAACGCGCGGTTCAGCCACAGCATCTGCCCCAGTTGCATGGAGAGCGAGGTAGTGCCGCAGCTCGCGCAGCTCGCGCAGCTGGAGCAGCTGGAGCAGCTGGAGCAGCTCGACCGACGAGCCGAGCAGGAGAGCTCGAGGCCTCCCGGGAAGCCCGGCCCTGCCTGATGGCATAGCGTTCGACGGCGGAGCTCGCCATCGCTCGCGCAGTGCGCCGATCTTCCTTGAGGGTGCCTCGCACCTTGCACCGCGCCCCACTAGACTGCACGAAGTTCGACGTCCGGCCACGCAGCCAGCTCGCCGAGCGTTCCACACGATCACCACTCATCCGTCATCAGGCGTCGCTCGCTCGTTGCGGGCCTCGCTGAGCGCTCTCATGCCAATGCTACCGCTTCGCCTTCTCGCCGTCTCCAGCATCGTCCTCCTCTCGGCGTGTGCCGCCGATGCGCCGCGCGCCGCGGCCAGCCCCGGCGCCTCGGGGCCTGGCACCACCGCCGCCACTCCCGACTCCGACCGTAGCGGAGCGCCGTCCGCTTCGAGCTCGTCCGCCGGGGAATCTGCGCCGGCCGCCGTCGCGGCGCCCTCCGCGCCTGGCGACACCATCGCGCCGCGTCTCGCGGCAGGCCGCAACAAGACGGACGCGACGAGCTTCGGCGCCGCGATCCGCGCCGGTGCGCGTCGCGCGGCGACCTGGCCCGCGGGTCCCAAGCCAGCCGCCGGCGCACTGCTGCCTGCCAACCGGATCGTCGCCTACTACGGCAACCCGCACTCCAAGAAGATGGGAGTCATCGGCGAGTATCCCGAGCAGCAGATGCTCGCGATGTTCGACAAGACCGTCGCCGCCTGGCGCGCCGCCGATCCGTCGACGCCGGTGATCCCCGCGATCCATCTCGTCACCGTGGTCGCGCAGGGCGCGGCGGGCGCCGACGGGATGTGGCGTCGTCGCGAGGACTCGACGATGATCGAGAAGTCGTACGCGTGGGCGAAGAGCCGCCACGGCATCCTGATCCTCGACATCCAGGCGTCGCACAGCACGCTCCAGCAGGAGCTTCCGCGACTGCTCCCCTGGCTCGCCCGCCCGGACGTGCACCTCGGCGTGGATCCCGAGTTCTACATGCACTACGAGCGCGAGGGGCTGCGCCCCAGCTCCAAGATCGGAACGATGATGGCGAGCGACGTGAACTACGTCATCCGCACGCTCGACCAGCTCGTGGCGGACAAGAAGATCCCGCCCAAGGTCGTCATCGTGCACCGCTTCACCTCGAAGATGGTCCCCGATGCGGAGAACATTCACCCCACGTCGCGCGTGCAGGTCGTGATGCACATGGACGGCTGGGGCCCGCCGTGGCTCAAGTTCGATTCGTATCGCGACTACATCGTGAACCATCCGGTGCAGTTCACCGGGTTCAAGCTCTTCTACCACAACGACACGAAGAAGGGCGACCCGCTGCTCACTCCCGCGGAACTGCTGCAGCTCCGCCCTCGGCTCAGCTACATCCAGTACCAGTAACACTGGCGATCCCGTGGTCTTCCGCTGGCTGCTGCTTCTCGTTCCAGCCTCACTGGCGCTGACCTATCTGGTGCACGCGTCGCCGCTGATCCAGTTCGTGGCGGCGATCGCGGGCATCGTGCCGCTGGCCGAGTGGATCCGGCGCGCCACCGACGAGCTGGCGCGCACGCTGGGCTCGGCCATCGGCAGCCTGCTCAACGTCACCTTCGGCAACGTCGCCGAGCTGCTGCTCGCCATCTTCGTGCTGCTCGACGGCCACGCCGACGTGGTGAAGGGACAGATCACCGGCTCGATCATCGGCAACGGGCTGCTCGGGCTCGGGCTGGCGATCGTCGCCGGCTCGTGGGGCCGCGAGCGGCAGACGTTCAACCGCGCGAGCGCCGGCCGGCTCTCCAGCCTCCTCATCCTCAGCGTCGTCGCGCTGCTGCTGCCGGCGCTGTTCCACCTCACCGAGCGGGCGAGCGTCAGCGCCGTCGCGACCAGCCACGTGGACGAGCGGCTCAGCCTCGGCGTCTCGATCGTGCTGATCGTCGTCTACATCGCGAATCTCGTGTACTCCCTCGTCACTCACCGCGACGTCTTCGCATCGCCCGAGGAAGACGACGTTGCCAACGATGGGCCCGGCGGCGAGCCACACGCGGCGCCGTGGCCGCTCTGGATCTCCACGGGAGTGCTCGTCGGTGCGACGGCGCTCGTCGCGTGGGAAGCGGAGATCGTCTCCACCGCCCTCACCGAGACCGCGAGCACACTCGGCGTCACGACCTTCTTCCTCGGCGTGATCGTGCTCGCCGTGATCGGGAATGCCGCCGAGTACCTGTCGGCGATCTACTTCGCGCGGCGCAACCGGATGTCGATGGCGATGTCGATCACGGTGGGCTCGAGCATCCAGGTGGCGCTGCTCGTCGCGCCGCTGCTCGTGATCCTGTCGTACATGCTCGGGCGGCCGATGAATCTCATCTTCAGCAATCCGCTCGAGCTGATCGCGATCGCGAGCGTGGCCTTCAGCGTGAACTCGATCGCGCAGGACGGCGAGTCGACCTGGTTCGAAGGGGTGCTGCTGCTGGCGGTGTACGCGCTGTTCGTGCTCGCCTTCTACTTCGTGGCAGCCTGACGAGGATTCACGCGCTCCATCAGGCGTCGCGCGTCGAACGGAGCGTGCACCTTGGCGTCGTTGTCGAAGTAGACGTATACGTCGCGCCCGCCATCGCGCCACGCCGCCACCTTCGCCG
>JAYUTY010000524.1:0-2891 GCA_043754875.1 Gemmatimonadota bacterium | reverse complement strand
GCCGCCGCGCCGGGAGCGGCGGGCGCCGCGCCTGCGGGGACGCTACCGGGACCAGAGATTGGCACTCGTGCTGCGTTCGTCCCTGCCACATCGCGGCGGGCCGGCACCGCCTGTCCCGTCTGCGCGGCGAGACGTGCGTTCTCGTCGTCCGCCGCCTTCATCGCGGCGCGCTTGGGGCCGTTGATGTCCGACAGGATTCCCTGCGGCAGTGAGGCCGCTTCGGCCGACATGTGCGACCCGGCCATCCGGTATCCCATGCCGCTGACGCCGATCAGGGCGAGCGTGCCGTGCACGGCGTGACGCCGAACGAGTCGTGCGGCGCCGGATTGCGCGAGGTGCGCGAGGGCGGCGATCATTTCTTCTCTCCCGTCGGATGGGCCACCACGACGTCGGCTTTGGTCGGCTTGGCCGGCCCGGATGGCGCCGTGCGCGCGACGTACGTCTGGATCTCGAAGCGAGCTTCGACGATCTGCTGGCGATCCTGCTTTCGCGCGCGTGGGTCGACCGACTGCGGCGCCAGCGAGAGGTTGATCGGCGCGACGATGCGCTGCAGCGAGCCGACGTTCCCCAGGAAGTCGCCGACCTGGTGATAGCCGCCCCGCACGCTCATCCGGTACTTGTAGGCGTCGTACTGGTCGCCCGCGAGCACAGGAAGCGGCTGCACGTCGGAGATGTCGAGGCCGACGCGACGCGCGGCCGTGGAGACCTGCTCGAGCAGCGCCGGGACCTCGTTGCCCGTTGGCACCAGACGACGCATGACCTCGAGGTCGCCCGCGAACTTCTCCGCTTCGGCCTTGAGCGCGGCAGTCTTGCCCTGCGCGAGCTCGGATTTGGCCCGCTGATTGATCACGAGCAGGGAGTCGACACGCGCTTGTCGCTCGGTCAGCTCGTCGCGCTTGGGCTGCCAGACGTTAGCCACATAGTAGCCCGCCAGGCCCATGGCGATGAGCGCGGTCGCAGCGAAGAGCTGATCGCGGCGATTGGATGGAACGATCGACATCGTCTACCTCACCGACACGGCAAGCGGCACGCGCGTGACCGTCGTGGGATCAGGGCGCCGGTACAGCATGTCGAGCTGGAATTGCGTGACTTCCTTGCCGTTGTCGTTGGCGCGCTCGGACTTCGCGAGCTGCACCTGGTCGAGGAAGGGTGACGCGGAGAGCTGCTTCATGAAGCGCGTGAGCGCCTGAATGTCCACGGTGTTGCCAACGAGCCGCACGCGAACCGTATCGCGGGGAATGATGGTCTGCAGAACCTTGCGCTTCTTGCGGGCGCCGGTCGAATCGGGCGGTGCGGCGGCATCCAGCGTCGCGACGGGCGCGTTCGCCTGCCCGCTGCCGCTGAAGCCGAGCGCGACGAGCCAGGTGTAGGGCGGCAGTGCGCGGCTCACCTCGTCCATCACGTGCGGCCAGATGAACCGGTCGTCGTCGATCGCACGAATCAGGTTGAGCGAGCGAAGCACCGTATCGCGCTTGGCCTCGGCGCGCTCGCGCTCCTTGAGTACCGAGGAATAGCGCGTGCTGTCCTGTACCGCCTTCTCGAGCGCGGCGTCGATCGCTGATTCAGAGCGCTCCTGCTCCGTGTACAGCGCCCCGATCACGAGCACGGCAACGAGAAACGCCGCACTCGACCCGATCACCCAGGGTGCGCGAATACGATCTCGCAGCGAGGCGAGGGACGCCGCCGCGTCGAAGCTCGAGCCGCCGCCGCGGCGTGACTTCCGTCCTGCTCCGGGGAGCAGATTGATCTCGATCATCGCGGGGTCTCCCTCAAGCGACCTGCCGCAGCGCGAGCCCGATGGGGAGCATCAGGAGCGGTGCGACTTCATCCGTGACGAGGCTGTCGAGTGCGCCGTCACGGATGCGAAGATTGGCCAGTGGATTTGCCTGCGACACCGAGAGCCGCAGTCGATCGGCGAGCGACGTGGTCAGGCCGGGAATGCGCGAGCCGCCACCGCACGTATAGACGGCGCGCACCTGGCCGCCGGTGCGTGAGGACGACGCGAGGAATGCCGCGGCGCGCTCGATGCCGACCGCCACTTCCTCACCGCGTCCCTGGAGCACCGCGTCGATGTCCGCTGAGCGGTCGTAGCCCTGCAGCAGCTGCTGCGCCTGGTCCGCCGACAACCCGCGCTCGCGCTGCAAATCCTCGCGAAAACGACGCGTGCCTACCGTGATGTCACGCGTGAGGATCGGGATCCCGTCGTCGAGGATGTTGATGTTGGTGACCTCGTGGCCGATGTTCACCAGCGCCACGACGCCCGTCATCGCTTCGGGATAATTCCGCTCGAACGCGTTGTGGAGCGCGAAGGCATCGACATCCACGACAGCTGGGTCGAGACCCGCGTCGGTGAGGATGCGAAGCTTCGACTCGATCAACTCGCGCTTCGCCGCGACGAGCAGCACGCTCATCTCGACGCCGTCCGCATCCGGATCGAGGATCTGGAAGTCGAGCTCGACGGACTCCATGTCGAACGGGACGTGCTGCTCCGCTTCCCAGCGCATCAGCTCGCGCGCCTGCTGTTCCTTGACGCGCTCGATCTGGATTCGCTTGATGATCACGTCACGGCCCCCCACGGCGGTCACGACGTGCTTGGTCGTGACGCCGGCGGCAGCGAGGGCGCCCTGGATCGCTTCGGCAACGATCGCCGGATCCATGACCTCGCCCTCGACGATCGCATCGGCGAGAAGAGGGACGACGGCGACCTTTACCAACTCCGGCTCTGCTTTGGAGTGGTCGATCACCGCCACCTTGATCAGCCCGGACCCGATGTCGAGTCCGACTGTGACTTTCTTTCGGCCGAAGAGTGCCATTGGGAGCTTCGGGGAACGGAGCGCTGGCGAGGAGGGACGTGCGGCCAGTGCTGTACGGAGTACGGGAAATTCGAATGG
>JAYUTY010000523.1:0-2898 GCA_043754875.1 Gemmatimonadota bacterium | reverse complement strand
CGACTTCATCGAAGACGTGCGCGAACTCGTGCAGGAGCGCGACACGTTCAGGGAGCGCGCCGAAGAAGCAGTCGGCTCGGCGGAGCGCGCGGCCGCAGTAGCCAAGGAAGAATGCCGCATGCTCGCGCGGAGCATCGCGCAGGTGGCCAAGGCTGCGGGTGCGGCGGCGGGCGCCGGTGAGTCAGTGGATGACGAGGCGACAGCTGAGCTGAGCGAGCAGATGGGCGCGGCCAAACAGCGGCAGCGTACCGCGGAGGCGGACCTGGAGAAGGCGAAGGTGTTCGCGCAGTCCAAGGAGCGCGCCTGGGAGCGCCTCGAGGCGATCATCCACGAGTCGCGCAATCTCGCGGCGGCTTGGGACCAGGCGGGTCCCGAGGAGCGGCGCATCCTGCTCGACTACTGGGTCGTCGACGTGCTCATCGTCGTGGAGCCGATCCCGGGAATGCGGCGCGCCAACCGAAAGACCGCATTGGTGCGTCTACGCAGTGCGCCGAACGCACCGCGCCACTTCGAGCTCGAGACGGGTCAGGGCACCACGAAGGTGTCGAGTGCCGCCGCGAGCTCGGCGCGCACGACGACGTCCTCCTCCGCGTCGAAGCGGGCGCGAAGGGCTGCCGCTGCGGCCGGGGAGCCGATCCTCCCCAGCGCCCAGGCGGAGTGCGCGCGCACGAGCGGCTCTGGGTCCGATAGCACGGCGGCGAGCGCCGGCACGTCGTTCTCGGAACCGACGTTGCCGAGCACCACTGCTGAATTGCGCCGCAGGCCCCGGAGCTTGGCCCGCTTCATCGGGGAACCCTTGAACGCAGCAGAGGACTCCGGGTGCGACATGGCCAGCAGCTCCAGCGCGAGCGAGCGCGAGTCCCTCCCCGCGAGGCCGGGCCGGGCCGCGAACGATGGCTCGGAGAGCTCCCGGGCGAACTTATGGTTGTACGGACACACGTCCTGGGAGATGTGCCGGTATACCCGTTTTGAGATCCCGCTCGACACGGGGTCGGGTGTGTCCCAAGGCTAGTTGATAGTCAGGTGGCTGCCTCGGGCACGTGCATCACGCGGCGACGTGGGATGCGGGAGTGAGTGGGCGGGCGAGCGCGTGCTCGAGCAAGGGAAGCTGCTGGTAATTCTTGATGCGGCGGAGCCGGGGTTCGACCGCGAGGAGCGCGGCGGCACACCAGCGCAGCTTCTGATCGCTCGTGCGCCAGTGGTCGACGCGGAGGGTCGTCGCCTCCACGCGCGCCATGATGGTCTCAAGCAGGTTCGTGGTCTTGAAGCTGAGGCCGAGCGCGGGATAGAGTCCGAGCCGGTGCAGGGTCAACGTTTCCTCGAGCCCTTCCTCGAGGCTGCGCGCTGCGGAGACGTTGACCTTCGTCAGCTCGCGGCCGAGGTGCTGGAGCGCGCGCTTCGCATCGGCGTAGGCGGGGTGCGCGTACGCGGTCTGGAGCTTCCGTCGCCACACGAGATGATCCCGCTTGGGTAGATAGCTCAGCACGTTTGCTCGCTTGTGCCACTGACAGCGCTGCACGGGCACCTCTGCGCCGAGGACATCACGCACCGCGGCGCGGCGCCCTTTCGCGCCGTCGAGCACGACGAGCAGTCCGCGTGGCGTGGTGAACCCCCGCTCGACCAGGCTCGACCAGCTCGCGGAGGAAGGCGCTACAGACCCGGGTGTTCTCGGTCGCGGTCTGGACGAGGCCCAGGATCCGCTTCTCGCCCGTGCGTGTCACGCCGAGCACGATGACGAGCTGATCGCGCGCGAAGCTCTTCCCACCGAGGAAGAGCACCAGCCACTCGCGGTCGTCGAGCCGGCGTGCCGGCAGCGCGTCGAGCGTGCGGGCGCTGGCCTTGATGAAGCGGCGCGACACGCTCGAGCGGGCGAGCCCGAACGCTTCGGGCACCGTCTCGGCCGCCGCTTCGTAGTCGCGACAGGACAGCCCGCCCAAGACGCGGCGGAAAAGGCCGAGATCCAACGACCGCGGGCGCTGGAACGTCTGATAGGTCGCGAGCGGCACCTCCTGTCCGGCCGCCCGATCGCGCACGCGCGGGACCTGAATGGGCAGCTTCTGGTCGGCCAGGTAGATCGAGCCCGGCTGCGAGCCCCAGCGCGCCACGTGGGGCTCGGCGTCGTCATGCGCATAGCGCGCACCGGCCAGTGCGGTGACTTCCTGCTGCAGCGCGTCTTCGACCGCTTGCAGGCCGAGCGGGATCAACGCCTGGATCAACGCCTGGATCAACGCCTGGATCATCGCCAACATCGTTGCCCCAGCATCCAGCGGGACGGGGCGCTGGGGTCGTGCCACCTCGGCCGCGGACGCGGCAGGTGGCTGGCTCTGCCTCGACGTCTTCGATACTCCTCGCATGGGTGGTGTCCTCGGAGTGAGCGCGCGACATCCTTGGCCGGATCAACGCTCGAAGATCGAGGCACCACCTGTTTTTTCAACTAGATCTGGGACACACCCTACCAAATCCCAATTAACGGGTACCCCCCGCCAATTTGGCCAAGGCCGAGGCCTGGGTCCCCGGATCTGAGTCCGGGCGGGGTCCCGTTTTGACAGGGTAGAGGATTGAGGCCACACTCGTCGGAGACGAGCGGAGGCCAGGATGCGGAAGAGCAAGTGCACGCCGGAGCAGATCCTGCAGGCGCTACGGCAAGCGGAGAGTGGGACGACGGTCGTCGACATCTGCCGGAAGCTCGGCGTGACCGAGACGACGTTCTATCGCTGGAAGACGCAGTACACGGGGCTCGACGTCAGCGAGCTACGGGAACTCAAGCAGCTGCGCGACGAGAACCGCCGATTGAAGGGTGTCGTGGCGGATCTCACGCTCGACAAAACAATGCTCCGAGAAGCGCTTGGAAAAAAATGGTGAGCCCGCGCCAGCGACGTGACGTGCTCGCGTGGGCGC
>JAYUTY010000522.1:0-2899 GCA_043754875.1 Gemmatimonadota bacterium | reverse complement strand
ACTAAACCAATCATCCACAGGCATTTACGAAGCGGCAAAAGCTGCCTGTATAAGGGGCATGCCTGTTGCCCTTGTCGCAGGTCCGGACGGTGCAGCAGCGTAGCTGCACCCTGACCGCATGTTCGACGCGATGGGCGACCGCTACTGGTGCCGGTCGGCGGCGATCCACTTTCTGGTGAGGGACCTCTCATGCGTACCGCTACATCGGTTCGGCTTTCTGCCTCTCTCGCGGCTTCCGCCGCACTGCTCCTGCTCGGCGCCTGTGGTGAGGGGAGCACCGCACCCCGCGCGCTGTCTGCGCCCGAGGGCGCAAACCGCGTCCTGACGACCGCGACCGTCGGAGTCGCAGGAAATCGTACGGCCAACCAGGGTGAGGTAGAGCTCTGCAAGGACGGCGCATCTGGCTCATTCAGCGTCACAGTGAGCGGAATCGCGACCGCCGCAACGTATAACCTCACGGCGGGCCAGTGTGTCGTCGTCGCGGTCAGCACCACCACCAATCCCCTCGCGGTGAGCATCACCGAGGCGGCCAGCATCACATCCACGCTCGTGGGAGTCGCGACGACCACGATCGGCACACCCCTCAGCGGGGGTGCCGATGAGATCTCGACGAGCACTGAGACGGGGCCGACCGTCAGCGTCTCAGGGATCAATCAGTACCACGGCAAGCTTTACGTCTTCACCAACCGGCCGAACCAGATCACGCTGCGCAGCTGCAACTACACGCAGGGGTATTACAAGAACCACGCGAACGCCATCACGGCCACGCTTGCCTTTGGCCGCACGAATGGTTCCCCGTACGTCACGGCGAGCGGTGAGCTGGCGCTCAAGGTGGGTAGCACGACCTACAACCTTGCGCAGCTCCTCAATCTCTACAACACTCCCCCTGCAGGCGACCAGAACATCGCCTACCTGCATCAGCTCGTGACGGCCGAGCTCAATCTGATCGCCACCGGCAGTGCGACCACCGCCGTCCGCAACGAGATCACCACGAATACCGGCAACACCGATCTCCTCGATACGTACAACAACACCAATCACTGCGACTGATCCGCACGTCGAGCCTCGGACACCCGTTCGAACGAGCGTCCGAGGCTCGATCACCAGGTTGTGGTCGATTCGGAGGCGATGCGTCAGGTGGCGCGTCGCCTCCGTGCGTATTGTGCGACTCTCGTCAGCGAAACAGTGCCGCGATCGCTTCGCGCTCGCGCGGCTGAACCATCGAATGCACGGGCAGCGTGAAGAGCTCGCGCACCAGCCGCTGCGCGCCAGGCCACTTACGAACCGGACCCGTCACTCGGTCGGCGATCTGTGGTAGTTCGCCAAGCACGACCGGATAGCTGCGTAAGACGCCGAGCGCGGCGACCGCAGGTGTCTCGAGTCGGGCCGCGCCTTCGGTGACGAGCACGGGAAGCCGGAGGTAGCCTGCCACGCCCTGTGCGGGAATGGTGATGGGGCAGAGTCGCGTTCTCCCCTTCACGAGTGCCAATAGCGCCTCGGTATTGTCCCTCCGTCGCGCCACCTCACGGCCCGACAGGACGGCGGTTTGCGCGAGCGCCGTCGCCGCGGCTCGCGTGATCGCCATCGGTCGGACGGGATCCTTGTACGTGGTCTCTCCGAGATGCAGTCCCGGCACCGCGTGCGGAATGCCGAACAGCGCCGGTCGGCCGAGGACGTGCTGCGCGGCGAGCCCCACCACGGTCGAGAGCTCACGTCGCAGCGGGGCCTCGTCGAGGACCGACGTCGGCGCGGGCGATCCGCCGCGCGTCAGGAGCGCTCCACCATTCCCGCCGGTCCATCCCTTGCCCCGCCCGAAGCTCAACGTGCTCACACGACCAAGGCTGCCAACCGGCCGATCATCCCATGTCGCGCCATGTCCCTGTGACGCGTCCTCGATCAGCAATGCATCATGTCGTACGGCCAGTGCCTCCAGCGCATCCCACGGCACCGGGATGCCATAGAGCGGCGCGATCACCACGACGCGGCCGCCTGCTGCGAGCACGCGCTCCAGAGAGCCCGGTTCCGGGGCGAGCGTGATCGGATCGAGGTCGTACAGCATGACCGGTCCACCCGCCCCGATGGCGGCCGACGCCACGTCGAAGCAGCTGAAGGCCGGGATCGCGATCGCGGCCGAGTCGGTGATCGTCGCGCGCGCCAGCACGAGCGCTGCCTGGAGCGCCTGGGTTCCACTGCCAAACAGCTGGCAGTCCTCCGCGCGGAACTCTTCCTTCAGGCGCGCGTTCAATCCAGGCCGCGCATCCGACAGCAACCCGAGCGCCGCTGCCGTTGCACGCACCACGGCGCTCGCGGGAATCGGCGAGTAGACGCTCAATTGCCGCCGGAGTTTCCACGCGCGCTCCCGCGGGCCACCAGCGTGCATCAAGGCAGATGACGCGAGAGCATCGGCCCGAGTCGATTCGCGATCGCCATCGGTAGCCGCTGCCACAGGGCGCTCGCCAGTAGCAGCACGCGACTCGCTTCAGCTGGTTCTGGATCAGCGTCGGCGCGCGACCAGACCGACCACGGGAGCGGAACATCCACTCCGCCCCACTGCTGCTTGAACCGGTGGGTCGCCGCCCCCGGCGTGGAGCGACCGAAGTTGAACACGCGCATCCCGCGCTTGATCGACTCTTCCATCATGGTGGCGTACAGCAGCATGTTGGGCGACATCGGGTTGAACTCCCGCAGCGACGATGCCCAGGTGACCTCGATCTCGCGCTGCCACATCAAGCAGCACGAGGCCGCCACTGGCTGTCCCGCCGCCGAATAAACGGTGAAGAAGAGCACATCATCACCGAACGTGCGCACGAGCGCCTCGAAGAAACGGCGCGGCAGCACGGGCGTGCCGAGGTCCCGCATGTTGCGTGCGAAGACGGAATAGAAGGGGACGAGCTCCGAT
>JAYUTY010000521.1:0-2901 GCA_043754875.1 Gemmatimonadota bacterium | reverse complement strand
AGGCGCTCACCCATCTGCGTGACGCGCTGCACGACGCGCTCCGCATCGATCGCACGACGGTCGAGCTAGTCGGTCCGCTCGTGTGCGACGTAACGGAGTTCGTCCGCCTGGCTCCGATCGACGCGAATGCTGCGCTGGCGATCGACGTCCCGGCATGTCTTGCGACCCTCCGGAGCCGCTGCGGACGGTCGTTCGAGGAATGGACGGTAGAGAAGCGCGCTGAGCTCACCGGACACTACGCGACGCTGCTCGGGGCAAGCGCGCGCGATGCACTCGCGCGCCGAGCATGGCACGACGCAATCACGCTTGCTCAGAGGTGGCAGAAGCTCGATCCTTTCGTCGATGCACCGACAGCGACGCTCGTCGAAGCCCAGTACCTGGCCGGGGAGGGCGACGCCGCGCTCGCGAGCTATGCACGTCACTTGGCCAGACTCACCGACGAAGCGATGCGGCCGCCAGGTCGCGCGCTCGCGGCACTCGCAGCCCGCATCAAGCAGGACGCGTCAGCGAGAATGAGCACACGCAAGGCGACCGAGCGCTGGTACGAGCAGACCACCTCCTTCATGGCGAGCCTCATCGGTCGGTCATCCGAATGGACTGTGATGACGCGCGCATGGGAGCACGTCACCGTCGCTGGCAGCCACGTGTTGCTGATCGATGGCGAGCCCGGAGTCGGCAAGTCACGCCTGATCGAGGACTTCTTGCGCTGGGTCACTGCGAAGGAAGGCGTCGTCTTGCGCGGGCGTGGCTACGACGGCCGTGCTGCCCCGCCCTTCGGCGCAGTCATCGAGGCGCTGCACACCTCGCTGGATGCGCCCGGCCTCGCGGGCGCCGACCCTGAATGGCTCGCGGAAGTGTCCCGCCTGCTGCCCGAGCTGCGCCAGCGCTTTCCCGGTCTCCCGGTCGCGAGTGGTGGGACAAGTGCGGCCGATGGCTGGCGACTGTTCGAAGGCATCGCGCAGCTGCTGCTCGTAGTCGCCGAGGAGAGTCCCCTCGTCATTTCGATCGACGACCTTCAGTGGTGCGACGCAGACAGCTGCAGCCTGCTCCACTTCCTCGTGCGCCGCCTTGCCGAGGCGCGCGTGCTCTGGTGCGTGACCTTGACTGTTGGCGAGGTGGAGCGCGACGCGCCGGCAGCAGGCCTGGCGCGAGCGCTGCGCGTCACCCGCTTCACGTCGCACATCACGCTGCGAGCACTTTCCGAGAACGACGTCTGGCAGCTCATTCGCGAGCTCGGGCGCGTGGCCTCACCAATCGACGGACGCCGGCTCGCGGCGCGCGTGCATGAGGTTACCGCGGGCAATCCGTTCTACGTGATCGAGCTGCTCAAGACGCTGTTTGCCGAGGAGCTGTTGACCGTCGATGCGGCTACCGGAGCATGGATCGTTCCCGCGTCGGTGCTGTCGAATCCGGAAACGCATCATCTCGCACCGACGGTGCACGAGGCGATCGCCAGTCGGATGGCCTGCCTACCCGACGATCTCTCCGCGGTGCTCATCAGCCTTGCCGCCTCGGGTCGTGGGTGCCGCGCGGATGTACTGTCGCATCTGCATGGCATCTCCCGCCTTCATGCGGCAACGCTCGGTGACAGGCTCGTCGATCGGCACCTCGCTGAAGACATCGATGGCACGTACCGCTGCGCGCACCCGATGATCGCCGCCGTCGTGAAGGATCGCCTCACGACCTCCCGGCGGCGCGAGGTGAATCGCGCGCTCGCGACCGCACTCGAGGTTCTGCTGCCCAGCCGAGGCGATGGGGCGATCGAAGTGGGGGAGATTGCCCGGTTCGCCGAGCAGGCGGGCGACCGGCCGATGACCCATCGCTATGCACTGCTGGCCAGCGAAACTGCGCTGCAACAGTGCGCCTACGATGAGGCGCTGTCGTGGCTCGACGTCGCAAGCGCGGCTGCCGATACCTCCGGCGAGTCGGACGCGGTGAACAGCGTCAAGGCGCGGCTGTTGTCGCAGGCCGGGTGGAACGAGCCGCCAGCGGCGCGGGCACCGGTTTCGCTGACGCTGCGCCATGTCGAGCGGCGCGACATCGATCTGCCGACGTCGGTCTGAGTGAGGGTCTCACGAACAGAACACGCCCGCCGCATGACTCCATGCGGCGGGCGCGCTTCGTTCAAACGATCTACTTCTTCGTCAACGCCGGCCGCACGAAGGGAATCTCACGATAGCCGGCCGGTACCTCGAACAGCGATGCCGGAAGCGATGCGGTCTGCACGTCGCGGATCTCCGTCGTCATCTTCATCAGCGTTGACTGCTTCACCTCGCCAGGCGCCGGCTTGTCGTCCTGCCTCCCGCGGCCGCGCAGCGCGCCACCGAGCATGCCGCCGAGTGCCCGCTTCGCCATGCCGCCCGCACCCGCCTCGGGTGGCTTGATCGCGAGGTCGCGGTCGAACGAGATCGCCGGCGGGACGACGACGAAGTACATCGTCGACTTGATGCCGATGCCATCCATCTTCCGCTGCTCCGCGGACGCCTTCTTCATCGCCTCGCCGAGCTGCGGATTCTGCGCGAAGGCCGCGCCGAGTCCCTTGGAACCGGCGAACGCCTGCTCACGAAGCTCCTTCGACATCGCCTGCTGGAAGTTGTGCGCGGCAGTGTACGCCGGCCCGCCGTTCGCATTCCACGAATCGATCAGGATCACCAGCGTGCCCGCGTCGGTCGCCTTGGCCTCGCCCTGCGGCGTCACCTTCACGTCCGTCTCGATCGTCGCGAAGCTGCGCTGCGCGTCCTGACCGTTGATGTTGTCGCGCTCGCTCGTGGGATCCATCTTCACGTGGAATGTGAAGTCGGCCTTGTTCCCTGCCGAGTCACGCGCCGTCGCGGTCGCGGTTCCCTTCTCGGCGCGTATGTTGCCGTTCGCCGCCATCTCGTTGAACGCCGCGGTCATCTG
>JAYUTY010000520.1:0-8548 GCA_043754875.1 Gemmatimonadota bacterium | reverse complement strand
CCATACCGGCTATCGTGCTTTCACCCGCGAGGTTCTCGAGTCGCTGCGGCTCGAGGCGAACGCCGATGGCTTCGTGTTCGACAACGAGATGCTCGTCCAGTGCCACGCACTCGGCTTTCGGATCGGCGAGGTCAGCTGCCCGACACGATACTTCGAGGAAGCATCGTCCATCTCCTTTGGGCCGTCGGTTCGATACGGACTGGGGTGCCTCAACGTCGGGATACGGCACTTTCTCCATCGCACAGGCATCCGGCGTGACCCACAGTTCACGGCCCGGGAGCAGTAGGCTCCGCTGCCGTCCACCGCTGGCGACGAAATGTATTGTCCGACATGCTTTAGGCCTCCACCCCATGTTCGATCGGCGTTGTCACACGCCCAGTCACTTCCCTCTGTCGTCCTCTCTCATGAGCCAACGTACTCCCGATGGTCGTTCGACGTCCGCCATGTCGAATCAGAACGTGCTGGTCACCGGCGGAGCTGGCTTCGTCGGCTCCAGCACCGTTGCCAGGCTTCTTGAGCTGGGTGCCGTGGTCACGGTTCTGGATGACTTCTTCACAGGCCTGCGTGAGAACCTCCCGGAACCCCACGAGCAGCTGACGGTAGTGCGCGGCTCCGTGAACGACGAACACCTGGTCCGGCAACTGGTGAAGGCTGCCGACTACGTGTTTCACATGGCTGCCCGTAACATCATCGTTTCGATGAAGGACCCTCGAGAGGATTTTGCCACCAACATCGGCGGAACGCTCAATGTGCTGATGGCCGCAAGAAATGATCGGGTTCGTCGCGTCGTGTACACGTCTTCCGCCTCGATCTACGGAAATCCGCGCTATCTGCCGATCAACGAGGATGATGGGACCAACATGCTGAGCCCATACGCCGTCTCCAAGTACGCTGGCGAGAACTACTGCAAAGCGTTCTTCGAGAGTTACGATGTGCCCGTAGCCGTAGTGCGCTACTCGAACGTGTACGGACCGATGCAGCGGCCAGAAAATCCGTACTGCGGAGTCGTGGCGAAGTTTTTCGAGGCCGCAATGGCGGGGCGGTCCCCTGTGATCCACGGCGACGGCGAACAGACACGCGATTACACGTACGTCGCCGACGCTGTCGAAGCGACATTGCTCGCGGCGGTGTCCCCGCGAGCCGAAGGACAGATCTACAACGTAGGTACCGGACGGGAAACGACGGTGAATCGGCTGGCCACGAGCATCTGCTCCATCAGCGGCAGAGACGTTCTCCCACAGCATACGGATCGGCGGGACATCGACAACATCCGCCGGAGGGTTCTCAGCATCGAGAAGAGCCGACGAGAGCTTCGCTGGGAGCCGAAGATGACGCTCGAGAATGGACTGCGTGCGACGTATGAGTGGCTGATCCGCCAGCAAGAGAATGGGAGCAATGAAGCTCGGACAAGTGACGACTAGAAGGACAGTTCTTTCCCAAGGGCTCGCCGTGGAGAGCGGCTCACCCCAACCGTCTGCACGGCTGCCGGGCTCCCTGTCTCGACAGGCACTCGCGAGCTCGTTGCCGGCGATCATCATCGCCCTCATTGTGCTGCTGCCTTTCCTCGGGAAAGCATATACGATCGATGACGTCACGTTTCTTCTTCAGGCACAGCACGTCCTGACGGATCCGCTTCACCCGACCGCTTTCGACATGGTGTTTCATGGGGAGCGCATTCGACTGTCGAAGGATCTCGTGACAGGACCCGTGATGGCTTACCTACTGATACCGACCGTCTTGCTCGACGGAGCGGAGTGGGTAACGCATGCTGTCCAGATTGTACTTCTCTTGGGTGGTGCATTTTTCACAGCGGCGCTTGGTCTGAGACTCGGCCAGAGCCAGAGACAAGCCGCGATGGCCGCCATTCTCGTTGTCGTCTCCCCAGCCGTTCTGGCCATGACGGCGACAGCGATGCCCGACGTGCCGGCGATGGTGTTCGCCATTGCGGGCATCGAGCGCCTCATGGCAGCGAAGCACGAAGGGAGCCGCGTCGCTGCACTGATGGGAGCGCTCCTGCTGGGCATCGCCGCACTCACTCGGCCTCATGCGCTGCTGCTGCTTCCCTGCGCTGCGCTACTCCTCACGGACCTGGGATGTCTGCGCGCAGGCGTGCGAGGCCTGATGCATCAGTGGCTGACCCCACCCATCGTCACGCTCCTGCTCGGAGTTGTCTTCTGGGGCACCGTCACGCTCCTCACTCGCGATCCGCTTTCGGGGGCAACCGTTGCGAGAGCATCTCTCAGGCGTGTCGAGGCTGTCAACGTCGCCTTCAACCTGGCGAGCTTCTTCCTGCACTGGTCGGTTGGATTCCCACTAGGCATCCTTTGGCCGGTAGTACGCGGCCGTGCTTTCTTGAACGCGCGCCGCAGCCTACCTGCGTACCTCGTAGGATCCGTGCTGGCGATCCTGGGAATGTACTTTCGGTTCGGATTGTGGTTCGGCGTTCTGAGCGTCCTGCTGGTATGCCATGGTCTCGACGTGCTGGTGGATGTCACGATGCTCGGGTGGCGCAATCGAGACCAACGCATGGTGGCATTGACGCTCTGGCTTCTGATCGGAGCGGCGACTGCCGGCTACGTACACCTTCCGGAGAAGATCCTGATCCCATCAGCCCCCGCTATGGCACTCCTGATATCCTCGCAGCTCCGTTCCCCTGCGAGTAGTCGTCGAACGATGGCGCTCCTCGGCGCGACGATCGCCGCCAGCCTCGTGCTGGGCGTGATCATCATGAGGGCGGACGCAGTGCTTGCGGCCGTAGGGCGAGAGGGAGGACGAATCGTTGGTTCGTACCGAGCGAGCGGCGAGCGCGTGTGGTTCGATGGAGGATGGGGCTATCAGTGGTACGCGATGAATGCGGGAGGCATGGCGCTCGCCGACACTGGTCCGTTTCCCCAGATTGGCGATGTGGTGGTCGCCGGCCTGACGGCCCGATTGGTCGACACACATTATCCGCAGAAGACGCTGCTCTTCCGTCGGATCTTCGACACGCCAGGCGGAAGGCTGTTTCATGAGGGAGCGGGCTTCTACGAGAATCTCAGCGGTCCGCTTCCATGGGTGTGGGGCACGTCGGAGATCGGTCGCATCCAAGCGTGGAGAATCGGTTCACCGCCGTCGACGCGACCATGAAGGGCCTGATCATCGTGGTGAACTTCGAGCAAGAGTTGGAAATCCAGTCGTTCCTGACGCGGCTGCACACCGACAACCCTGGACTCAGCGTGGTGATCATAGACGACGCGTCTCGAGATCGCTCGGTGGAGATGGCTGAGGAGCTCGGCTACCGCGTAATTCGCCGAGCGGAGAATCGTGGCATCGGAGCCGCCATTCGCACGGGTATACAGTACGCCAGGGAGACCGGCGAATACGAGTTCGTGGTGATCATGTCGTCGAATGGCAAGATGCGACCGAACGAACTACCGCGCGTAGTCGCGCCGATCATGAACGATCAGGCCGATTACGTGCAAGGCAGCCGGTTTCACGCCGAAGGTCAGGCTCTTCAGCTATCCGCGTTCCGCGGGCTCGCGATCCCGGCGTACAGTCTGCTGGCGAGTGCCATTCTGCACCGGCGGTTCACCGACATCACCTGCGGATTTCGGGCATATCGGCTGTCGTTGTTCGACGATGCGCGGGTCCAGCTCGATCAAGCATGGCTGGATCAGTACGAGGCGGAGTTGTACATCCACTACTACGCCTGTCGCCTGGGGCTTCGGATCGTGGAAGTGCCTGTGACGATCGACTATTCTCATCTTGCTCCAGGACGGAAATCCAAGATCCGACCAGGCAGCGGCTGGTGGTCCTTGTTCCGGCCAATCTTCCTGCTCGCTCTCGGTGTTCGCAGGTAGAGTCTGAAGCAGCATTCGTCAGCGAAGTCGTAACGTCTCATCCGCCGGAACTGTGCGACCCGCTCGGCGTGAGCGAGCCCACCAACTCCTTCGCACCCAGAGTCCCGCCCGCGGCGCCTCCGGATTCCACGGCGGCGATTCGGCGACCGCCACCCGTCTCCAATCCAACGCTTCGTCGAGCGCGGCTGCCACGGGATATGTCAGCGGAACGATCGCGAGGTCGGCGGATTGCCACGGCCCAAACTGCCCGCCACCCCGTGCCGGCGCATCGGGCTGCGCCGCCGAATCAGGAAAGATTCCACGACTGTCAATGGACTCGCTGAGCTGGGGCAGCCGCCACTTCAGGTAGCTGCCATAATTGAACGTCGTGAGCAGCTTGCCTCCCGCAGCCGGCCGCACCGACTCCTCAAGCCACCGCGCGAGCGGCTCCACCGCGAACGACTTGATGGACGGCAGCGAGCCGTGCAACGAGGGCGCCTCGTAGCGCGAGAGCTCACGATACAATCGAATGTTCGTCAGGCCAAACGCAGTCATGGCGACCGCGAGCAGCACGGCGAATGCCCACTCTGTTGTTCGACTAGAGGGTCGGGGGAGTCTGCGCAGCAGCAGGGCCACCATAGGAGTCGTGCACCACCACCACGGTCCCAGCCCCTTGAACACGCGCGAGAACACAAGCAACCCCACGAACCAGAGCGCACCGAACAAGAGTCGCTCGCGCCCTGCCATTTTCCTCAGCGTGAAGAGCGGAAGCAGGATGAGCGCGCCCCCCAAGAAGGCGTTCACAGCGAAGCCGGGTGCCAGCTCGCCCACGATCGACGGCGTCGCGTTCAGCACGTTTGGTGCGAAGTTCAGCTGGAACACCTGCAGCCAGTGAAATCCGTACGGAGAGAGACACCAGCCAGCGGCGACCGCCGCGCTCGCGGTAAGCAGCATCCGTGGCGACCAGCTGCTGCGAGATGGGATGAGCGACAGCGTTGCGGCGACCACGGGGAAAGTGATGTGGATACTCGCGGCGAGTGCGCTGAGCACCACTATTGCGGCCAAGGGCGCCGGCCTGGTGCGCTCGTCGTCCGCAAGCCACGCTACCGCTGCCCAGCAGAGAGGCACGACCGCATGCATCAGCAGCTGCGGCCGCAGAAACGGAGTGCTCTCGACGGCGACGAAGGCGGACGCGACGCCAAGCAGCACGACGCCAGCCGCTGGCAGGCGGAACGCACGTCCCGCCATGGCTCCCGCCAGCGTCACGGCAATTCCAGCGAGCGCCGCCAGTGCGTGCAGACCACCCGGGCCGAAGCTACGCAATAGTACGAAGAACAAAGTCTGCGGTAGCCAGGAGTAGGCGTAGTACGGCGCTCCCATGCGCGTCCAGGCAAACGGCTCCGTGTACGGCACGGCGCGATGGTGCACGATCCACTCACCGATCGCCAGATGCATGGGAAGATCAGGATCGGCGAGTGGCGCTGCTCCGAACCAGACGCCCGCCGCGAGTGCGGTGAGGATCAGCGCGATGACCCACGGCGCATCGCCTGCCGAATGATCCACTCGCTCACGATGTCCGCTCGGTGCAGCGGGCAGCGCTTCCGCAGGAGGATCAAGGGATTCGATCATGCCGGCGCTCGAGCGTGACAAGGCACTCTCCGAATGCTAGATACGCCGTGTGGTACGACGTGGTGGAACTGCCTCCACGCACACTAATGCTCGAACCCAGTCCAGTGTGAACGCACCGTCCCGCCGGCTTCGCGCGCTCTTGGCAATCAGTGCCGCGATCCTGAGCGGGGCGAAGGCATTGCTTTGGGTGTACGCCGACTCGAAGCCGCGCGATTTCGACCAGATCTGGCATGCGGCGCGAGCGCTCTTCGATGGGCGTAATCCGTACCTTGAGATCGGTCCTGGCCTCGCGTTCGACTGGCCGCAGTACTTCTTCTATCCCCTTACCGCAGCCATCGCCACCGCACCGCTGGCGCTGCTCGCCCGCTCGACTGCTGCCGCCTGCTTCACGGCACTCGCCGCCGGTGCGTTCGTCTGGTCCGCCACTCGACGGTCCCTCGCGCCCGCCGTCGTGATCACCAGCGCCTCCGCCGCCATGGCCGCCGAAACGGTGCAGTGGTCGCCGCTGCTGGCGGCGACCATCGGCCTTCCCTGGCTCGGCTTCGTGCTCGCCGCCAAGCCGACGGTCGGCTTCGCCATGTTCGTCGCGCGCCCCACGCGTGCGGCCGTGAGCGGCTGCGTCACGCTCGTCGCCATCTCACTGGTCGTCGCGCCTTGGTGGCCGGAGTCGTGGCTGACGGCGCTCCATCACACGTCCGTACTGACGGCAGGCGGCACCCCCTATCTCGCTCCAGCTGCGACGCCCGGAGGAGCGCTCGCGCTGCTGGCGCTCCTTCGCTGGCGCCGACCTGAGGCACGGCTCATCGCGGCGCTCGCCTGCATGCCCCAGACGCCCCTCCTCTACGAGACCGTTCCGCTCTTCCTCGTGCCGGCGACCCTGCTCGAGGGTGGCGTGCTCTGGGCCGGCAGCTGGCTCGCCGCCGCTCTGCTCTCGATTACCGGTCCATTCGGCACCGATCTCGCCCGATTCACGGCGTCGCGAAACGCCATCGTCTGGCTGCTCTACCTGCCGTGCGTCGTGATAGTGTTGCGCCGCCCGAATGAAGGGACGCTGCCACGCATGGCCGAGGCATGGCTCGGGAGGCGCGCCTGGCCAAAGTGGCTTACGGGGTCGAGCCCCGCGTTGCCGGCCGACGCGTAGCTCACCGAGAGCCGTCACGCCGAACCCGCGACCACCAGTCGAGCCGTACCCAGAGCGCAGTCGAGTCGGCGGTTACCGGAGCACCGACCGCCGTGGCCACCCGCCTCCACCCCGGCGCCGTATCCAGCACCGCGGCGGCGCGAAACCGTACTGGAAGGATTGCCAGATCGGCCGATCTCCATGGGCCCACGGGCACGTCCCGGTCCGCTCCCAGAACGACCGCCTCGGCCGCCGCAACGGAGTCGGGAAAGATGCCCCGGCTGTCGATCGACTCCGAGTATCGCGGCAGGCGCCAAGTGAGATAGCTGCCGTACGTGAATGACGTCATCACCTTGCCGGAGGCGCCGGCCACCGTCCGCTGCTCGAGCCAGGTCGCGATCCGCTCAGCGGGCAGCGCCAGGTAGCTCGGTAGCGTGCGAGTGCGCGTCGTTCCTTCCAGGTCGTACTCGTCGCGCGTGCGGATCGCCTCGGTCGCGAGGACCGCGACACACGCCACCAGCCCCAGTACGCGAAAGCGCGTCCGCGGCGCGGCCTCCGTCGTGCCCCGCGTCAGCTCGAGCAGCGCCCACCCGGCTGGCACGACGGCGAGCAGCCACCACGCTATGAAGAGCCGGGTCGCGAAGCCGAAGACGATCAGGCCGAGCGACCAGTAGACGGCGGCCATGATCCGCTCCCGTCGCGCGAGCGTCGCCGACGCGAGCAGCCACGGCACCGCGAGCATCGCCGCGACCAGCGCGAACATCGGAGTGATCGACGGCGAGATGATCGACACGAAGCCGGGCTGCAGCTCGGTGATCGCCGAGGGTGGCCGCATCAGGATGTTCGGCGCGAAGTTGTGTCGCAGCACGTCGAACCAGTAGGGCGAGTAGGGCGTGAGCGCCCAGCCGGCGATCACGCTCGCCACCGCGGCGATGCTCTGCCACGGCTTGTCCGGCCGATGGACCCAGAGCAGCGCAGTCGGCGCGAGCGTCAGGGCGAAGAAGAGGTGCGCATTCGCCGTCAGGGCACTCGCCAGCAGTAGTCCGACAGCGGTTGGCCAGAAGCGAGAGCCGCGTACGATGTGGAAGCAGAGCCCCCAGATCACCGGCACCGTGATCAGGAGGATCGACTGCGGGCGAAGCATGGCGACGAAGAACGCCGCGACGATCACGTTGAAGCCCGCCATCATCACGGCGATGCTGGGCCTCCAGCCGGCGCACCGCGCCATGAACACCGCGGCGACCGCGCTCCCCAGCACGAGCATCCCCTGCAGGGCGCGGAGGCCGAGAGGGCCGAACTGCGCGAGCACGAGATAGAACGTCGTCTGCGGCAGCCAGGAGTAGGCGTAGTACGGCGCTCCCATGCGCGTCCAGGCGAACGGCTCGGTGAACGGCACCGCGTGGTGCCGCACGATCCATTCGCCCACGGCGAGATGCATCGGGAGATCCGGATCGGCGAGGGGACGCACCGCGCCGAAGCAGAACACGATGAACGCCATCACCGCGAGATCGAGGCGCCAGTGCGCGCCCAAGCTCTCCGTCCACTCGGATTCGTGAGGCTCGGCAACGATCACACTGGGCGACGCGACTACCGGTGCAGCGGCGACGTCGGTCATGCCGCAGCGCGCGTCAGTCTCGTCATCTCCTACTCGCCCGGCCGCGGCGCCGGGCGGTCGGTGCCCTGGAAGCTCACCTCGGCCAGCAGCGACTGTCGTCGCGGATCTCGCGCGTCGACGCGGCTCACGATCTCCCGTGCTTCGCGTCGACGGCCAGCCTCCGCAAGTGCGAGCGCGGTAAATCGCGCGTCCCAGTAGGCAAGCGCACCGGGCACGCCGCGCGCCGCGGCGACCACCCTTGCGAGCTGGGCTCTGGCGTCGCCGGCATTTCCGGAGCGGCGCAGCACGATCGTACGGAGGGCATTGCCCCACATGGGTCGTCCGAGCTGAGTCGCCGTCTCGGCGTCGGCAAACGCATCGCGCACG
>JAYUTY010000519.1:0-2944 GCA_043754875.1 Gemmatimonadota bacterium | reverse complement strand
GGCTGATCGCCCTCCTCCCCGGCATCTGGATGCTGCTGTACGGCGTCGGCGTCGTCGCGGCTGGCACCTTCTCCGTTCGCATCGTGCCGGTGATGGGGATCGCCTTCATGGCGGTGGGCACGGTGGCGCTGTTCATCCCGCCCTCGCTGACGACGGCCTGCATGGCGTTCGGCTTCGGTGGGCTGCACCTCTTCTTCGGTATCCTCATCGCTCGGAGGCATGGTGGCTAAGCACGGCTCATCCGCGAAGCGGAGCGGCGACGCGCCGAACGGGCGCTCGCGCAATGGTAGCGCGCTCCAGGCGGTCGATGGCAGCGCGATTGCGGACCGCGCCGAGGAGGGAGCGCTGGCGCTCGACCGGTTGATCCACGAGCGCATGCGCCTCGGCATCGTGAGCGCGCTCGCCGTGAACGATTCCCTCACGTTCAACGATCTCAAGCGGTTGATGCAGACGACCGACGGCAACCTCAGCGTGCACGCGCGCAAGCTCGAGGACGCGGCCTACGTGACGTGCAAGAAGTTCTTCGAAGGCCGTGTCCCTCGCAGCGAATACCGGCTCACGGTCGCGGGGCGTCGAGCGCTCGAACGCTATCTGGACCACATGGAAGCGCTGATCCGCGCGACCCGCGAGGGCTGAGGATTTCATGGCGATCCCTCGACACGCGCCGACCTCCAGCGCACACGGCACCTACACCGGCCTGCACGTCGCCGTCATCATGGATGGCAACGGCCGCTGGGCCACGGCACACGGGCTCTCTCGCTCAGCGGGTCACGAGGCAGGGCTGCGCACGGCGCGCGACATCGTGGAGGCGTGCGTGCGCGAAGGCGTCGGCACGCTGACGCTCTACGCCTTCTCCTCGGACAACTGGAAGCGGCCCGGCGCGGAGGTCACCGCGCTCATGCGGCTCTTCCGGCGAGCGCTGCTCGGCGAGGCCAAGCGCTGCCTCGACAATGGCGTCCGGCTCACGATCCTCGGTCGCCGCGACCGACTCCCCTCCTCGCTCCGTCACACCGTCGAACAGGTCGAGGCCATGACGGCTGCCGGTACGCACATGCACCTGCGCGTGGCGGTGGACTACTCGGCGCGCGATGCGATGGTACGCGCCGCCGCCGCGATGCGCGGAGACTCGTTGACGCGCGAGGCATTCTCGGAAATGCTGGCCCGCGTGGACCACGACGGGCTGCCAGCCCGCGATGTCGATCTCGTGATCAGGACGGGCGGCGAGCAGCGACTGAGCGATTTCCTGCTCTGGGAGTGCGCGTACGCCGAGCTGCTCTTCGTTCAGAAGATGTGGCCGGAGTTCGGGGCCGACGACCTGGCGGAGGCGCTGGAAGACTTTCGCGGGCGCAATCGGCGCTTCGGGTTGGCGCCAGAGCAGGTGGCTTCGTAGCGCTCGTGCCGTCGATGGGCTGACGGCAGAATCCGCGGCGCGGCGTGCCGCGGTCAACTCCCTCGGTGAGTGGCCGATACTTCCAGGCGAAGCCACTCATTCGCCCCCTCCCATGCCCGCACACACACGCGTGCTCGTAGTGGACGCGGAGACTCCGGACGCGCTCGCGCTCCGGCATCTTCTCGCGGCCGCCGGATACGAGACGAGTCAGGCCAGCACGACCGACGACGCACTCGACACGCTCGAGCGCCTGGGCGCCGACGTGGTGCTTCTCGCGTTCGAGACTGTCGGACTTCATGGCGTCACGCTGCTTGGCGGGGCGACGGGCGCATCGGCGGGGTTGCAGATCGTGCTCCTCGCGCAGCCGCAGGATGCGGAGGCGGCCCGCGATGGGCTCCGGCTCGGCGCGTACGATGTGGTGACGCGCGGTGGCGACACCGATACCCTCCTCTTCGCGATCGAGCGCGCCGCACGGGCGGGTGCGATGCTCAACGAGCTGGCGCATCTGCGCTCGCGCGTCGGCGAGGCAGCACAGCACGCGCTCATCGGCCGATCGGCAGCGATGGCGCGCGTACGCGAGCTGATCGGCCGGGCGGCTGCCTCCCGCATGACGGTGCTCGTGACCGGTGAGGCGGGGTCCGGCAAGGACGTCGTGGCGCGGCTCGTTCACGATCTGTCCGACCGAGCCGCCCGTCCCTTCGTGACGGTCCGCTGCGCGGGAGTGGACGGACGCGTGCTCGAAGAGGAGCTGTTCGGCGTCGTGGGACCGGGAGGTACACTGGTCAGGTGCGGTCTGTTCGAGCAGGCGCGGGGCGGCACCCTGGTGCTGGACGAGGTCACCGGCCTGCCGTACGTGCTGCGGGAGCGGCTCGCCCGCGTGCTCGCCGAGCGTGCGGTTCGACGCGTCGCCATCGGCGACCCGGTGCCGGTGGACGTCCGCCTGATCCTCACCGCGCGCGAGCATCTCGAGCATGCCCCGCTCTTCACTTCCGGCGATGAGCTGATCGGCCGCCTCAACGTGCTGCCGATCGCACTGCCCCCTCTGCGGGAGCGCCGGAGCGACATCCCTCTGCTCGTGCACCACTTTCGTGGCCGCCTGGCGCGCGAGCTCGGCGTCGAGCTCGCGCCGATCGGCACAGATGGAATGATGCCGCTGCTTGGACATCAGTGGCCAGGCAACGTGCGCGAGCTGGAGAACTGGGCCGAACGCGAGGCGTACGCGCCGACCACGATTCGATCTTCCACTGGCCCGTCAGTGGGCGACGCAGGCGACGACTTCGCGCTGCCTGGCGCCGGCGAATGGACGCTGGAGGAGCTGGAGCGGCGCTACACCCTCCATGTGCTCGAACAGGAGGACGGCCATCAGTCAAAGGCCGCGGAGCGTCTCGGGATCGATCGGCGCACGCTCTACCGCAAGCTGAAGCAGTATCGTGACGAGGGCGCGGAGATGAAGCAGGCGATCTGACACGACGAGGTGGTGAAGTCGTCCGGGCTCGTACTACTTCACATGATCGATGGCCCAGGTCCAGTAGATCGTGTCCTCGGCGGACATTG
>JAYUTY010000518.1:0-2945 GCA_043754875.1 Gemmatimonadota bacterium | reverse complement strand
TCAGCAGCAGCTTCACCAGCACGTGCGCACCGAGAATGGTGTACGGACGCAGCGGCGTGGCGCGCAGTCGCTTGAGGATTCCCCCCTCGCGATAGATCGAGATGATCGTCACGAGCGAGAGCACCGCGCTGACCGAGATGAGCAGCGCAACGAATGCCGCCACACCACCCTCGCGCAGCACCCCGGTCGCCGACGAGGGCATCGTCGTGGGGAGGCGCCGCGTCATGCGCCCGAGCACGACGAACGCGATCACCGGGAGCACGACCGTGCCGATCGCCCCGAGCGGTTCGCGCAGGAAGATCTTGATCTCGAGCCACGTCAGCTCGGCGAGTCCACGCAGATTCATGGAAATGTCTAGTCGCGGATGGAGCGGCCGGTGAGCTGGAGGAAAACGTCTTCCAGGCTCGGGAGTACGGTGCGAAAATCGGTCACGTGGATGCGGTGCTCGGAGAGACAGCTGATCACGTCGCTCACGAACGACTCGTCGGCGCCCTGCAGCGTGTAACGGTCGCCGTCGCGCGTCATCGACGACAGATGCGGGATCGTCGCGAACCGCTCGGCGAGCTGGGTGTCGGTGGAGCCGAGGATCACCGTGCGCTGCGGACAGTGCCGCGCGACGAGCGCCGACGGTGTGCCGACGTCGATCACGCGACCGTGCTCGAGGATCGCGACGCGGTCGCACAGCCGCTCGGCCTCCTCCATCAGGTGCGTCGTGAGAAAGACGGTCCGGCCACGCGTGCGGATGTCGCGCACCAGCTCCCAGATCGCGTGGCGCGCCTGCGGGTCGAGCCCGGTCGTGAGCTCGTCGAGGAAGACGACGTCGGGATCGTTGACGAGCGCCAGTGCGATGAACAGGCGCTGCTTCTGCCCGCCGGAGAGATTCATGAACCACGCGTCGCGCTTCTCGGCGAGGCCGAGCTGCTCGAGGAGCTGCTCGCCGCGCCCGGGCTGCCGCTTGTACAGGGAAGCCCAGAGGCGCATCGCCTCCCACACCTTGATCCGCTTCTGCAGCTGCGCCTGCTGCAGCTGGACGCCGATCCGCTCCTGCAGCGCGTACGCATCGCGGAACGGGTCGAGTCCGAGGACGGTTATGGTCCCGCGGTCCGGACGGCGAATTCCCTCCACGCATTCCATCGTCGTCGTCTTCCCCGCGCCGTTCGGCCCGATGAGTCCGAAGATCTCGCCGTCGTACACCTCGAGCGAGACGTCGTCCACCGCGACGAGCCGGCCGTACGTCTTCCGGATGCCGGTGACGCGAATGACGGCATCAGCCCCGCGCGATGAGCTCACCGAGCTACTTGGGGAAGATCGCTGGGAACACGATGTCTGTCGTGAAGATGCAGCGGTCGTTGTGGCCGCACTCGGGGACGATCACCGCGCTGTGCTTCGCGCCAAGCGAATCGGTGAGGTAGCGGAAGAACGCCTCGCCGCGCGCACGTCGGCTCGGGCCCTGCGCCATCCCGTTCGGCGACGCATCGAAGCCGCCCAGCGGCAGCACGTCCACCTGGCCGAGCAGGTACGTCGTGGGACGCTGGACGAGCTGACGAATGAGCTGCTCGTTGGACATCTGCGCCGAATAGCCGGCGCGGTTCTGCAGTCCGGCGGGCCACTGGTTGAACGTCGGGGCCCTGGTGGAATCGAACGGGCCGAAGGTGAAGTTCGTGTGCACCTTCTCCCCGTCGGGACCCATCGGCTCCTTGTCGGCGACGGCGGGATCCGCGTCGCCGGTGGCAAGTGGTCGCACTGCCGCGGGCCACGCGTAGCTGGACGGATTGGAGACGACGTAGCTGATGCTCACACCGGCCGTGCTGTGCACCTTGTTCGTCATCGCGTAGCGAGTCGTGAACTGGCCGCCCGCCGAATGGCCGGCGATGACGATGCGCGTGAGATTCGGAAAGGTCTTCTTGTCGGCGAGCTTCCGCACGATCTCGTCAACCAGGTCGAATGACGAGATCGCCAGATTCGCCGGCGCGCCGCCACCCGAGCGCCACGTGTCGCCCCGCTCGGCCCACGAGATCTCGTTCGCCGCGACCGAGTCCTTGCCCGCTGCATAGCGCGGCGCGAGGATGATCGTGTTCTCGAGCGCGCCGGCGAGGAAGCCGGCGGCAGTGCTCGTCTCGAAATAATGGTCGGCGTTCCGACCGGCGCCGTGGATCATCACGAGGGCGCGCGTGATCGTCGGGTTGGGCGCGTCCAGTGCGAAGGTGCCGTAGACGAGCGAGCGAGCCGGACCGCCGCCCAGCACCACCCAACGCTCGCACTCCTTCGCCGCGCGCGTGCACGCAGCCGTGGCAACGGAGGCAGCCGAGGCGCTGTGCGCGGCGGACTGGCTTGCGGGGACGTGGCCGGGCAGGGGAGCGGAGGTCAGGAGCGCAGCAAGGGCGACGACGGATGAACGCATGGACACCGGGAGAAGGTCGAGGAGGCGAGGTGAGGCGTCGCGCACGTGACGCTCCTGCATGATACCGCGCGCGCCGCTGGCACTGCCAGTGCGATGATGAGCCGGATGATGACCAACGTGCGCGCCCTTCTCCTCGCGCTGCTGCTCGGCGCTTCCACCGTCTTCGCCGGCTGCGCGGCTTTTCGTGGCCGCACCCCCGACAGGACGCTCACCGCGGAGCTCCCGCTCTCGCGCGCCGAGGCTGTCCGGCGCACCATGACGGCCTTCCGAGAGCAGGGCTACCCCGTACGCGCCGCGCTGACGTCGGGGCTGGGGCCGGAGTCCGTGCCCTTCCGAGTGGGCGACGAGGCCGAGGCGGTGTTCCGCGCAGCGATCACCGGCTCCGCGCACGGCGCCCAGGTGGTGCTCTCGGGCACATACCGCCGGCTGCGACTAATGGGCACGGTGCGTGGCGACGAGCACGAGGTACTGAACAGCGACGACCCGCTCGAGCATGCGCTGTGGACTCGGCTGGATCAGCTTCGCCTCGCGATCGAGCTGGCGG
>JAYUTY010000517.1:0-2945 GCA_043754875.1 Gemmatimonadota bacterium | reverse complement strand
CGATGAAGACGCGGAGGAGAGATCCAAGGAGGTCGCGAAGAAGACGTACGCGCAGTCGGTGGCTGTCACCAAGGACCTGATGACGTCGATGCGCCTCGGGCGCACCTCCAACATCAAGAAGATCAAGCGCGTGGTGCAGGGGATCGTCGACCAGATCCTCAACGAGGAGACGTCGCTGATCGGTCTCACGACGATCCGCGATTACGACGAGTACACGTTCACGCACAGCGTCAACGTCTGCATCTTTTCCGTGGCGCTCGGCAAGCGACTTGGCCTGGGAAAGGTGCAGCTCTACGACCTGGGCATGGCGGCGCTCTTCCATGACATCGGGAAGTCGCGCGTGCCGGCGGATGTGATCAACAAGGCGGGCGGACTCACGGATGACGAGTGGCGCATGGTTGCCGCCCATCCATGGCTCGGCGCCCTGGCGCTCTTCAGCCTCCGGGGGCAGCACGCGCTGTCGCTGCGCGCGATGATCGTGGCCCACGAGCATCACATGAAGCTCGACCTCACCGGCTATCCCCGCCCGGTCCGTCCACGCACGATGAGCATCTTCAGCAAGATCGTCGCGGTCGCCGATGGCTTCGACGCGGCCACCTCGCGCCGATCGTATCAGACGACGCCGCTCGGTCCCGCGGAGGTGCTTGCCGAGATGCGCGACAATCCGCGCCGCGGCATGGACCCGGTGGTGGTGAAAGCCTTCATCAATCTCACCGGTGTCTATCCGGTGGGCACGCTCGTCATCCTCGACACGTTCGAGCTGGGCATCGTGCACGCCGTGCATCCGATACCCGAGATGCTGTCGCGCCCGATCGTGCGCGTGATCAGCGACGCACTCGGCAACCTCCAGCATCCAGGCGTGCTCATGGACCTGGCGGAGCAGGGCGCCGACGGGGCGTATCTGCGCACCATCATCAAGACGGAGAATCCGGAACGCTATGGGATCAGGGTCGGCGACTATTTCCTCTGACGTCATCGCGCAGCGCTTCGCGCTGCTCCGCTCGACCGGCCGCAAGGCGTTCGTTCCCTACGTGACCGCTGGACACCCCGACCGAGTGCGAAGCGTCGCGCTCCTCCAGGGTCTGGAGCATGCCGGCGCGGACGTCATCGAGGTCGGTGTGCCCTTCTCGGACCCGCTTGCGGATGGCGAGGTGATCCAGGCGAGCTCGCAGACCGCGCTGGACCTCGGCGTACGCTTCGATCAGGTGCTGGAGATCATCGCCGAGGCACGTCTCGGCATTCCGGTCGTGCTGTTCAGCTATCTGAATCCACTGATCCGCGGCGGCGCGGACGCGCTGCAGCGCGCCGCCGACGCGGGGGTGCACGGCGTGCTGGTGACGGACCTGCCGCTGGGCGCCGACCGCCAGCGCGAGGAATGGTTCGCCAAGAGTCCGTTGGCCTTCATCCGCCTCGTCGCCCCGACGACCCCGGTCGAGCGGATGGCCGAGATCGCGCGCACGGGAAGCGGATTCGTCTATCTGATCAGCCGACTTGGCGTCACGGGGGAACGCGCCGAGCTGCCGCCGGAGCTGCCGGCGACTGCGGCTCGACTTCGCACGGCGACGGATCTCCCGATCTGCATCGGCTTCGGCATCTCCAAGCCCGAACAGGCGCGTACGGTCGCAGCCATCGCGGACGGCGTCATCGTCGGCAGCGCGCTGGTCCGAGCCGCGAACGAGAGCGTCGAGGCGGCACTGTCGCTCGCCTCGGCGCTCCGTCGCGGCATCGACGGCAGCTGACGTGCGCACCTTCCTCTCCGTCTACGCGCGGGCGCTCGGGCTGATCGGCTTCGCGCTGCTCGTCGCGGCGCTGGTGGCCGACCCCCGGTGGCAGCGCGAGTGGCCGGCGATCGCGATAATCCTGTTCACGGTGGGACTGCTGCGCGCGCAGCAGATCCCGCTCACGAAGTACGGCGCGCTCAACCTGCTCGCGGTCCCCGCGATCGCGGGCGCGTTGACGGCCGGCGCACCGGCGACGGCCCTGGCGCTGTGGACTGGTGTCTGCGTCGCGGACGGCGCACTGATGCGGCGTGGCTGGCAGGTCGCACTCATCAACGCTGGCCGCGAGGTCGTGGCGCTGATCGCCGCGTACGGAGTGTACGCCTGGGCGTCCATCGCGCTCGGCTCCGGCAACGGCAGTATCAACACCGAGGCCGTTCCGGCGCTCTCGCTCTTCCTGTTCGCGTACTTCCTCGCGAGCCGACTGCTGCTGTACTTCACGCTGCTGCTGCGCGACAAGCTGCTGGACGAGGAGAAGTCGCTCATCCTCCGCTACGAGGTGATCGCCTTCGGCGCCGGCTCCATCGCGATCGCGATCATCCTGCTCACGGTGAGCTCGCTCAAACCCCTCGGGTGGGCAGTCGTCGCCATCGTCGTCGCCCTCGCCGGCCTTCTCGTCAAGCGCATTCTCGAAGAATCGATCGCGGCAGAAGAGCTCAACAAGATTCTCGCGATGGAGCAGATCGTCTCGTCCGACGTCGACATCGCTGATGCGTTTCACCGGATCGAGATGCTCGCGCACCGACTGGTGGACTGGCGCGAGTTCCGGATCGGCCGCCTCGAGGAGGGCGAGCTGCGTCACGTCTGGCGCGGTGGCGAAGGCTACCTCGACATACCGCGCGTGCCCGATCCCGCGCTGGACGCGATCCGCGCGGAGGCGCTCCGCAGCGCGGACATCGTGCGCGTCCCCGACGTGCTCAACGACCCGCGAGTGCTGCCCGGCCAGACACGGGCGCGCACGGTCGTGGTCATTCCGCTCCGCTTCGGTGACCGGACGGTGGGACTCCTCGAGCTGGAGCATCACAAGCCGGGCAGCTACTCCGACTCGGAGCTCGCGCTGATCCGGCGCTTTGCCAATCAGCTCGCGACCACGCTTCACATCTACGACCTGCGACGTCCGCTCCTCGACGCCATGACGCGCGTGAGCAGCCAGCTGGACACGCTCAC
>JAYUTY010000516.1:0-8665 GCA_043754875.1 Gemmatimonadota bacterium | reverse complement strand
CGCCACGGTCATTGCGTCGCAGGCGCTCATTTCCGCCGCATTCTCGCTGACGAAGCAGGCGATCCAGCTCGGGTACTCGCCCCCAGTACGAGTCACGCACACGTCTGCCACGGAGGTGGGCCAGATCTACATCCCAAGCGTGAACTGGGCGCTGATGTGCACGACCGTCGGACTCGTCCTGGGCTTCAAGTCATCGACCCATCTCGCGTCCGCGTATGGCATCGCGGTGACGATGACCATGGCCATCACGTCGATCCTGTTCTTCATGGTCGCGCGAGAGCTATGGGGTTGGTCGACGCTGCGGGCGGGCGCGCTCAGCGCCCTGTTCCTGCTGGTCGACGTTGCATTCCTCGGTCCCAACCTGCTCAAGATCCACTCTGGCGGGTGGTTCCCGCTGGCGGCCGCCGTGCTCGTGTTCACGCTGATGACGACGTGGCGCACCGGGCGGCGACTGACCCGCGCTCGACTCAGCGAGAACGCCACGCCACTCGCCGACCTGATCGACGCCCTGGCGTCGGGCAGCATCCCGCGCATTCCTGGTACAGGGGTCTTCCTGACGGGCAACCCGGAGGCTGTTCCATCGGCGCTGGAGCAGCACCTGCGGCACATGCGCGTGCTGCACGAGCGCGTCATCCTGCTCAGCGTGCGGACGCGTGACGTTGCCCACATCGACGGTGGGGCGAGGCTCGAGGTGCGCGATCTCGGAGCGGGCATGCACAGCGTCGTCTCGGACCACGGCTTCATGGATGAGACCGACATTCGGTCCGTGCTTGACGCGCTGGCCGGGCATGGACTGCCGATCGACATTCAGCGCACCAGCTTCTACCTGCGGCGGGAGATCGTGATCGCGACAGCGCGACCCGGGATGGCCGTCTGGCGCGAGCGCCTCTACGCGCGCCTCGTCCGCAACGCGCGCAATGCCGGGACGTCGTTCCAATTGCCGGCAGACCGCGTGGTGGAGGTCGGAACGCGAGTGGAAATCTGATGCCCGCTATGGAAGCAACACGAGAAGCGACACGAGAAGCGACACGAGAAGCAACACTAGAAGACGAACATCCCGATGGCCGCGACGAACATCACGAGCGCGGTTACTCCCACGACAATCTGACTCCGCCGCGGGCTCGGCTGATCGTGCATCAGCACCCGGTCGGACGCGGCGATGAGAATGCCGAGGAGCAGGAATGGGGCGAGCAGACCGTTGAGCACCGCCGTCCAGTACAGCGCGGTCACCGGATTCACGTTCGAGAAGTCGAGCGCGATGCCGATGCCGATCGAGCAGAGGAAGGCCGCGTAGAAGCCGGGCGCCCGCGTGTAGCGCTCATCCATCCCCTGGCGCCAGGCGAAGATCTCGGCAAACGCGTACGCTGCCGACCCGGCCAACGTCGGGATTGCGAGGATGCCCGTGCCCAGCAGCCCGACGGTGTAGAGCAGCGACGCGAAGCGCCCCGCCAGCGGCCGGAGCGCCTCGGCCACCTGCCGCGACGTCTCGAGGTGGGTGATCCCCGCGCGATGCAGCGTGAGCGCCGTCGTCAGGATGATGAAGAACATCGCGATGTTCGACGCGCCGGTGCCGATCGCGATGTCCACCGTGCGATGCTTGATCTCGTACGGCTCCGCGCCCACGCGGTCGGCCTCGCGCCGCCGACCCATCGCCTTCTCCTCCTCCACCTCCTGCGACGCCTGCCAGAAGAAGAGGTACGGACTGATCGTCGTGCCGAGGATGGCGACGACCGTCGCCCACAGTCCGCTCGCGTGCGGGAAGCTCGGGATGAACGTGTCGTGGGCCACCATTGTCCAATTGGCGCCCACGTAGAAGGCCGTGACGACGTAGGACACCAGAGCGAGCGCGAGCCACTTGAGCGCATTGGCGAGCGTCGCATACCGCAGGAAGATCGTCGCCGCCGCGATCGCGACGCCGAGGAGCACGACCCACACGTGCGAGTTGATGCCAGTGAGCATTTCCGCCGCGTCGGCCATGCCGGCGAGGTCCGACCCGACGTTGATCGTGTTGGCCACGAACAGCGCCACCGCCGCGAGCAGGAGCAGCGAGCGTGGGAACTTGTTGCGCAGTGCGCCGGCGATGCCGCGGCCGGTGACCATGCCGATGCGCGCGCACATCGACTGCACCGAGATCATCAGCGGCCAGGTGAACAGCGCCATCCACAGGAGCGCCGTCCCGTACTGCGCACCGGCGATCGAGTACGTCGCGATGCCGGACGGGTCGTCGTCCGCCGCGCCGGCGACGACGCCCGGACCGAGGCTCCGGAAGAAGGCGCGGATGCCCACGGCTTGCTCGACACCGCGCGGGTCGCGGCGCCGCTGGCCCGTCCGCACGTCTACATCCACCGGGTCCATCATGCGAATGCCACGTGCGTCATGCGAATCACCGGAGGTAGGAGCGTAGCAGGTCGATCAGCTGCTCCGCCGCCTCCGCCTGTTCGGAGTCGGGCGGCGTCGCTGGGTCAACGACGTGATAGCGCACGTGATCCTCGAGGATCTTGGCCATCAGCCCGTTGAGCGCCCCGCGACACGCCGCAAGCTGCTGCAGGATCGCGCCACAGTCGCCCTCGCGCTCGAGCGATTTCTCGATGCCGTTCAACTGCCCGCGGATCCGCTTCACGCGGTTGAGCAGCTTGGTCTGATCGCGGACAGCATGCCTCATGACGGAACCGCCAGGATGGGATTGAACTATACTCCGGTAGAGTATACCCTGTGATACCCGACACTTACAATGACCATGCCACGCTTCCCCGTCCTCTCACTGGTCGCGTTCGCCGCGCTGGTTGCGCTCGTACCGCCAGTGTCGCGTGCAGACGCGCAGACCGCCGGCTCGGCCGCCTGGGTGCCCCAGGTCCTCGGCACGCAGGTCACCGTGATCGGCCAACGGCTTGGGCGGTTCGACGCGAAATACTCGGGACCGATGAGCCTCGCGGCCGACGGCGACCGCGCGGTCAGCCACACGTACGGCGTGTATCTCGGGGCGCGTCTCATCCCGCGCGTCGACGGCTATCTGGACGTGGAGATGGCCCGGGGCAGCGGCATCAGCCACGCCTCGGGGTTGGCCGGCGTCACCAATGGCGATGTCCTGCGCCAGGGCACGGCGGATCTCGGCAACGGCCCCTACGTCGCGCGCGCGTTCCTGCGTATCACCCTTCCGCTCGCCCCGACAGCGGACACCGTACCGCGCGGCATCGACCAGCTCGCCGGGCCCATGCCGACGACCCGCCTCGAGCTGACCGCGGGCAAGCTGGCCGTGAGCGATCTGTTCGACGTCAACCGCTACGCGAACTCCACGCGCACGCAGTTCATGAACTGGGGGCTGTTCCAGAATACGGCATGGGACTTCGCCGCCGACACGCGTGGCTACACCAACGGGCTCGCACTCTCGTGGATCACTCCCCGGGCTGCGCTGCGCATTGGCGCGTTCCAGATGCCGCGCGCCGCGAACGGCAACGTGTTCGACGCCGACCTGCGCCGAGCGCGCGGCGACAACGTGGAGCTCACGCTCGGCGTGCTGCCGAACGGCGGCGCGGTGCGCGTGCTCGCCTGGCAGAACCACGCCAGGATGGGCGACTACCTCGTCGCGCTCGAGCGGGCCCGCACGACGGGAACCACGCCCGACATCGTGGCCGACGACAGGCCGAACCGGCGCAAGCGCGGTCTCGGCCTGAATGTGGAGCAACCACTCGCCGATAGTGGCGAAACGGGACTTTTCCTGCGCGCCGGCGCCGACGACGGCACCACGGAATCGTTCGCGTTCACGGAAGTCGAACGGCATCTCAGCGCCGGCGTGCAGCTCGCCGGCACGCACTGGGCCCGTGCGTCCGACCGCGCCGGCGTCGCCCTGCTCCGTCACACCATCAATGACGCCCATCGCAGCTATCTCGCGGCCGGCGGCCGAGGCTTCCTCCTCGGCGATGGCGCCCTCCGCTACGGGTCCGAGACTTTCGTCGAGAGCTACTATCGCGCACAGCTCGGCCCCGACCTGCAGTTTGGTCCGGATGTGCAGTACGTGCGAAATCCGGGCTACAATCGTGATCGCGGGCCGGCGTGGGTCACCTCGCTCCGGGCATCGCTCCGGTACTGACCCGTAGTCACCGGAGCTGACGAGACACTGCGATGACGCACGTGCACGAATGCGCGCATCACGCGCATGGCCACACCCGTGACGCACACCATGCGTCGTCGGTCCATCCGCCCCATGAGCGCGTCCGCGTGTCGTCCCACTCTCCACCTGAGCCCACCCGATGTCTCTCGTCGCTCCTGACGCGCTCCTGAAGACGCCCGAGCTGCTCGACCTGCTGCATGGTGATCCCGGCGAGCTCGCGGCCGCCCTCGATGGGTGGCGCGCCGCCGACCTGGCCGAGGCGCTTCGCGACCTGCCACCCGACGGTGCGGCGAAGCTCATGGCCGCACTTCCCTTCGAGCTCGCCGTGCAGCTGTTCGACGAGCCGGAGCTCGCGCATCAGCGGGCCGAGATCGTGCGGCGCATGGGCGAGACGGCGGCGGCCCCGCTGGTCAACGCGATGTCGGCCGACCAGCAGGCAGATCTCTTCCGCGACCTGCCGACCGAGCTGCACGGCCGCTTCATGGCGCCGCTCGATGAGGAGACGCGACGTGCGCTCGAGCTGCTCCTCCGGTATTCACCACACACCGCGGGCGGCATCATGACGACGGAGTTCGTCTCCATGCCCACGACGTGGACCGTGCAGCGGGCACTCGACCACATCGCCGAAGTGGGACGCGCCAAGGAGACCGTCTACGCCATCTACTGCCTCGATCCCGAGACGCGTGCACTGGCCCACGTCGTCTCGCTCCGGGACCTCCTCGTCGCCACGGACCGCGCACAGCCCGTGGCTTCTGCCGGCCAGCGACGCACGCCGATCACGGTCACGCCCGCCACCGACCGGGAGGAGGTGGCGCGCCTCATCTCCAAGTACAACGTCCTCGCCGTCCCCGGGATCGACGAGGGCCGGCGCGTGCTCGGCATCGTCACCGTGGACGACGTGATCGACGCCCTCGTGCGGGAGCAGACGGAGGACGTACAGAAGTTCGGCGGCATGGAGGCGCTCGACGAACCGTACATGGACATCACCTTCGGCCGCATGATCCGGAAGCGTGCGGGGTGGCTCATGGCGCTCTTCGTGTCCGAGATGCTCACCGCGACGGCGATGCAGCGCTTCGAGGGCGAGATCGAGAAGGCGGCGGTGCTGGCGATGTTCATCCCGCTCGTCATGAGCAGTGGGGGCAATTCCGGCTCGCAGGCCACCTCGCTCGTCATCCGCGCGCTCGCCTTGCGCGAGCTCAAGCTGAGTGACTGGTGGCGCATCGCCCTCCGCGAGCTGCCAACCGGTCTCACCCTCGGCGCCATCCTGGGCGTCATCGGCTTCGTCCGCATCGAGACGTGGCAGCGGCTGCACCTGTTCAACTACGGCCCGCATCACTTCCTGCTCGCGCTCACCGTGGGCATTGCCCTGGTCGGGATCGTGGCATTCGGCTCCTTTGCCGGGTCGATGCTCCCCTTCCTCCTCAAGCGCATCGGCTTCGACCCGGCGAGCGCTTCGGCGCCGTTCGTCGCCACGCTCGTCGATGTCACTGGCCTCGTGATCTACTTCAGCGTCGCATTCGCCATTCTGCACGGCACGCTGTTGTAGCGTACCTGTGTCGACGGTCGCGTTCCCTCGCATTTGGGAAGAGTCGAGGACGCTGCGAATGGTGGCCGGTGCGACGCGTGTGTCACCGCGGGGCTGCGGTCGTCCACCCCACCAGCGTGGCACCACGGCCGTCAGGCGCGAGCGTCGTGTGGAGCAGCACCCGGTCGACGTAATTGTCCGGGTGGGCGTGTGCATAGCGCACCACCTTGAGCCCACTGAAGACCCCGAAGCCGGCGCCGAAGGCCACGTCGCTCGCCCAGTGCTTGTCGGTGTACATCCGGGCCAGCCCGACGAGCGTCGCCGTGCCATATGTCACCGGGGCGACGAACCAGGTATGCCCCGGCCATTCGCGCGCGAGCTCGCTCGTCAGCGACGACGCGGCGGCGAACGCCACCGCCGTGTGAGTCGAGGGAAAGCTGGCGTTGTCCTCGCCCGAGAACCCCTTTCCAAAGTGGAAATCGTTCGGCAGGCTGTCATGAGTCACGTACGGACGCGAACGTCCGAGGACGCCCTTCAAGACGCTGGTGATCCCCGTGGCGAGCACGAGCGCCTCCGTCGTGTGGAGACCAACGTCCTCAACCACGGGGTGATGCCCAAAGCGCCCGTAGGCGTAGAGCGCAGGCGCAAGAATGAGCACACCTGGTACGGCGAGATACTCGATGTCCGTGGCCGACGTGTTCCGCCCTGGATACTGGAGCGTGTCGTGCGCGAGCCGCCGCGCAATCGTCTTGTCGAGCGGAAACATCGCGACGGTGAGCCCCACGAATCCGGCGGCGAGCGCGGCATCTCCCGACGTGAAGAGCGGCGCATCAGCGTAGCGCGCTATGGTGTCGCGCCTCACGGCCATCTGCGCAGAGAGCTGTGCGGTGAGCGTCGACGAGGGGAGCGCGGACGCGAGCAACAGCAGCGGCAGCACCACCGTTGCACGGCGGCAGACAGAGGACTTCTTCATGAAGAATGGTCTCGCGTAACGAGCAGTGGTGGAACATCATCCGCGCGACGGCGTCGGCGGTTGCGGTCGTAGAGCGTGTTGCCGGCCTCGCCGCCGAGCGGAGTGACCGACCGTTTCGTCAGCGTGCCGCCGTCGATGACGAGCCGGGCATCGCTGCTCTCGTCGGACACTCACGCAACTGTCCCGCTGTCTGCGATGCCTGTCCTGTGCCGTGTGCGCTGACCCTGCTGTCGACCCTCCGTCCGGAGTCTGCATGCCCAACGCCACGCCACGCTTCGCAACAACGCCATGGCATCGAGGCCGCGCGCTCGCGGTCGCCGGAGCTGCGCTCCTGACCCTCGGCGGCGCGGGCAGCGCGCCGAGTGCCCGGCGCCGTCGGCGCCGATCGACCTCGACACGGCGGGGGTGGCCCGCGCGCTCGGGGCCGCGGGCAAGGTGAACGGCGGCGTCTACCAGGTGAGCGTCCCCCGCGCCGAGCGGGTGACGGACCACGACATGGAGGTGCCGCCTTCGATCGGCGTCGCGACGGCGATCAACTTCCAGCCAACCGGCGGCGGGAAACCGCGCCTCTTCTTCAAGCACTTCTGGGCGTTCGACGCGCGTACACCGCTCGCCGCGTCCACCCGTTCGCGTACCGTGCCGTCTTCCTTCTCCAACTCCCGCTTTCGCGACCTGTCGCGGTGGTGGATGGACAACGGCTGTTGGAACATTCCGCCGCGTTGGCCCTTGATCTGCGGTATGCTGCCGTTCACGCATGCCGCCCGTCTCCCCTTCGCCCCTCTCCCCATGATCTCGCGCAACACCCTGCGACGCCGAGCCGGACTCACGATTCTCGGCGCCGCCTTTGTCTCGTTTCTCCTCTCCATCACGCTGTGGTTCACGGGAAGCCACGAGCAGGGGCTCTTCGTCGGGCTGTGGGTGCCATCGATCCTGTCGTTCGGGTCTGTCGCACTCCTCATTCATGGCGACAGCGTTGAGTAACCTCACCCTCTTCGTCATTGGAGTGCTGGTCACTATTCCAACGGCGACCGTGATATGCGCGCTGGTGTTCGCCGCCGGCATCGACGAACGAGCCGAAAAGAGACGCCGCACCCGAGCGGCCACGACGCCGGAACCACAAGTCCTGTAGAGGGCGCGGGCACCCGTCGCCGTGCTCTTCCGCGGGGCGTCGCGTCCATCTGTCGTTGTCTCAGCTTCTTGAGACGGCCGCCGCGTCGTTCGCTGCCAATGGGAATGAGTCACCGATCCCGCCCGGTCGCATTGCCCGACGGTGCTCGACGAGGTGCCCATGTGGCCCGCTCGTGCGCCGATCCATTGGCCGTATGCAATGTACGGAGCGACGGGCCGGGGAGCTGACTTCAGGACTGGCAGGCGTCTCGTTGCAACAGCGTGACGGCACGAGGCCAGAGTCTCGGCAACGAGGTTGCCCGATGCGAAGGAGCGCCGACTGCAGGAGGTCACGACGCCTGAAGCCGGTGCGGCGTCCAGCAGTGCATCGCACCCGGAGTGAACCGCTACCGCCTGTGCGCCGGGTCCACGCGGCGCCCGACTGCCGCGAGCAGCGCGTCGACGAGCAGTGCCAGCGCGGCCGCTGGCAGCGCGCCCGAGAGCACCAGCCGCGTGTCGGCGAGCGCGAGGCCTGTGACGATCGGCTCACCCAGCCCGCCCGCGCCAATGAAGGCAGCGAGCGTCGCCGCACCCACCGTGATGACCGCGGCTGTACGCACGCCGGCCATGATCACCGGTGCGGCAAGCGGTAGTCGCACCTGCAGCAACCGCTGCCGCGCGGTCATCCCGAGGGCCTCGGCCGCCTCGACAGCGCGCGGGTCGGCCTCGCTCACGCCGACGTACGTGCTGCGCGCGATCGGATAGAGCGCGTACAGCCAGAGCGCGACCAGCGCCGGTCGCATGCCCACGCCCAGCAGTGGGATCATGAACGCGAGAAGCGCGATGCTCGGAATCGTCTGGAGCGCGCCCAGCGCGCCAAGCACGGGTTCCGCGCCACGGCGCCCGCGCTCGAGCAGGAGGCCGAGTGGAACGGCCACGACGAGGGCGGCAC
>JAYUTY010000515.1:0-8703 GCA_043754875.1 Gemmatimonadota bacterium | reverse complement strand
TGTACGACGCGGCCTTCGCGACGCCGTGCGCGATCTGGTACTCGCGGATGTAGTTGACGAGCACTGGCCCGAGCACTCCCGCCGTTGACCACGCGGTGAGCAGCCGGCCGTGGATTGCGCCGACCTGGATCGTGCCGAACAGGTCGCGCAGGTAGGCGGGGATCGTGGCGAAGCCGCCGCCGTACATCGAGAGGATCACGGCATAGAGTGTGACGAACAATCCCACGCTCCCCATTGCGCCGGCAGTGGGAACGAGGCAGTAGAGCAGGGCGCCAAGCGCGAAGAAGATCATGTACGTCGGTTTGCGTCCGATCTTGTCCGACGTCGTCGACCAGAAGAAGCGGCCGGCCATGTTCGTCAGAGAGAGCAGCCCCACGAAGCCCGCCGCTGCCGCCGCAGTGATCCGGCCGGGGAAGAACTCCTGGATCATTGCCGATGCCTGGCCCAGCACACCGATGCCCGCTGTGACGTTGAAGCAGAGCACGATCCACAGCAGCCAGAACTGCTTCGTACGCCACGCTTCGCTCACTGGCACCTGTCGCGTGCCCGCCGCCGGCGCCGAGGCGCCTCCGGTTCCGGGCCGCCACTCCATCGTGTTCTTCATCCGCATCTCGGTCGTCGCCGTCGGCATCGGCGCATCGACCGAGGCCGGCAGCCGCACGAGAAAGACGCCGATCATCATGAAGCAGAAATACAGGATGCCGAGCGTCACGAACGTCTCGCTGAGCCCGTGCGTCGCGCTCGCCTTGTACGTGTCCATCAACTTGACGGAGAGCGGGGAGCCGATCATCGCGCCGCCTCCGAACCCCATGATCGCCATGCCGGTCGCCATCCCCGGCCGGTCCGGAAACCACTTGATCAGCGTCGAGACGGGCGAGATGTAGCCCAGTCCCAATCCGATCCCGCCCAGAACGCCGTACCCCAGGAGGAGCAGCCAGAACTGGTGCGTGCGGATTCCGATCGACCCAATGAGGAATCCGCCTCCGAAGCAGCAGGCCGAGACGAACATCGCCTTCCTCGGTCCAACGCGCTCGAGCCACGCTCCCCAGATCGCCGCCGAGACGCCGAGGAAGACGATTGCGATGCTGAAGATCCATCCGATGGTGCTCAGCTTCCAGTCGGCTGGCGACGCGGTGCTGCCGCCGATCAATTTGGAGAGAGGGAGATTGAAGACGCTGAACGCATACGCCTGCCCGATGCTGAGATGGATCGCCAGCGCCGCAGGAGGCACCAGCCACCGGCTGTATCCGGGGGGAGCGATGGTGCGCTCGCGATCGAGAAATGACAGGAGAGCCACGAACGGAATACCTCGCGTTGGAAGTGAACGTCGTCGCGCACTGATCAACTGCCCTACATTCTCGAACTATGTCACTCCGCGAACGTGCGGCTCGGGGCGACCGAGCGCGAGCGTGCAACAAGGGCGCCGCGAGCAAGTCCGTAGTCGCGCACCCTGAATCCCAGCGGATTCCCATGACACAGTTGCCCGGCGGAAGCGAAGCGTACGGAGACGCTCTCTGGCTCCTCGGTCGCTGGCGCCTCCTCCACGCGGCGCCGGTGCTCGGCTTCCAGGACGGCACCCGGATGGAGTTCCTGGCCAGCGGTGAGCTGGCCTACACCATCGTCGTTCAGGGCTCTGCGCACCACGTTTCCCTCGTCTACCGAGTTGACGGGGACCTGCTGCGCACCGAGAATCCCCAGGCGCCGCATGCCACCTTTATTCCTTTTCGCGCCGGTCCGGGTGACACGCTCGTCCTGGACTTTCCCGACAGCCCTGCCGTCCTCGTCCGCGAGCGACTCGGCGCGCCGGGGTACTGAGTCACCCGACCGCAAGCACGTGTTTCACTCCTCTCGCAGCGGCACATGACGAATCTGGTCAAGCGCAATCACTGGGTCATTCGCCTGACGCACTGGGTGAACGTCGTCGCCCTCACGGTGATGGCGGGCAGCGGGATGCGCATCTTCAACGCATACCCCGCCTTCGCCCGCCCTGGCGAGCGCTTCCCGCTCAATCCCTGGGAGGGGCGGCCGATTCCAACGGCGCTCACCTTTGGCGGCTTCCTCGGCAGCGCGCGACACTGGCACTTCGCGATGATGTGGCTCCTTGTCGCCAACGCGCTCGTCTACCTGGGGTTCCTCTTTCTCCACGGCGAGTGGCGCGAGATCGTCCCCCGACGCGGCGATGCGCGGGACGCCTGGGAGATGGTCAAGTTCTACCTGTTCGTGCGAGCCGATCATCCGCGCGGCGGCCGGTACCACAAGCACAACGCCCTGCAGAAGAGCGCCTACTTCGTCATGCCCATCATCGGCATCGTCATCGTGCTCAGCGGCCTGGCCATCTGGAAGCCCGTCACGCTGGCGTGGGTCACCGCCCTGTTCGTCAACTACAAGTGGGCGCGCGTCGTCCACTTCGTGGGGATGGCGCTCTTGCTGCTGCTCGCGCTCGTGCACGTCTTCATGGTGTTCGCCGTGGATCCCTACGCGCTGCGCGCCATCGTCACGGGCTGGTACGACCGGGCGAAGTCGCCCGAGGCGCGGAATGCCCGTCCGTTCTACCACCTGTTCGGCCCGGGCGACACGCGCGCGGCCCCCGAGGCGCCGGAGTCCCGCCCATGACGCCCCGACGCATCGACCGTCGCCGCTTCCTCACGCTGTCGGCCGCCTCGCTCACGGCCTCGCTCACCGGCACGCTCACCGGCACGCTCACGGCCTCGCTCGCCAGCACGCTGCTCGCCGCCTGCGGTGCCAACCCCGAGCAGGCCTCGCGCCTGCTCACCCTCATGGAGGCCACGAACGAGGGCGTCGAGCGTGGCCTGTTCCGCCACTCGGCGACCGACCACGTGAGCGCGTCCGCCCGCGTCGCCGCCGACGCATTCCCGAAATACTTCATCTCCGACACCGTCCCGGTCTGGAACGAGGCGGTGAGCGGCGCGTGGCGCCTCGAGGTGTCGGGCGCCGTGCGCCGTCCACTCTCCCTCTCGCTCGCGGAGCTGATCAAGCTCCCCGCGATCTCGCAGAAGGTGGATCACTTCTGCGTGGAAGGGTGGAACGCGCGCGCCACGTGGACGGGCGTGCGCGTGAGCGAGCTCGCCCGACTCGCCGAGCCCACGGCCGACGCCCATTACGTCGACTTCGCGGGCTTCGATCAGGGCTACCACGAGAGCTGGGACCTGGAGAGCGCGATGCATCCGCAGACACTCGTCGCCTACGGCATGGACGGCCGCATGCTCGGCCCGGGGCACGGCGCCCCGGCGCGCGTGCACTCGCCCGTGAAGCTGGGCTACAAGAACACGAAGTACCTGACCCGGGTCGTCTTCCTGCCCGCCCGTAATGGCGGCTACTGGAGCGACCTCGGCTACGAGTGGTACGGGGGCACCTGAGCGGTCGCTCGCTGCTCGCATCCACCGTACCCACTCGCGACGTCAGCCACTCATGTCCTCGCAACGTCGGTCGGCTTGACGCTCGGCACGCCGGTGCGCCCTGCTCGGGCACCGATCGTGCTCAGAAGGCATCTATAGCGTTTTATCGCGTGACGCGAATGCACGACCTGCCCATCACGCTCGGGCATGAAGCGCGACTCGACTCGAGAGGACCTTGGTGATGAACAACGACTGGACGACTGCGAAGCGAACGGGAGCGATCCTGGCACTGGTGGGAGGTGCGGCCGTTGCCTGCGGCAAGACCGACGCTCCGGCAAGGACCGATTCGGCGAACGGTGCAGTAGGGACGCCGGCGACGACGCCAGCCGCAATGACGGGCGACAGCGCTTCACGTGCCGGCGCATCGGCCCCCGCGGCACCGGGCACTCCCGACGGCGAGATGCAGCCCGTGCTCGACCAGCTGGCTTCGCTTCACGGCAAGCCGATGGAGACGCTCTCCGCGCCTGAGGCGCGCAAGCAGCCCACCCCGGCCGATGCGGTCAAGAAGCAGCTCGGGAAGGAAGGCAAGACCACCGCGCCGCCGGCCGGCGTCACGTTGACCAACCGCACCGTGAAGGGAGCGGCAGGCCCGCTGCCCGCGAACATCTACACGCCCGAGGGCGCCGGTCCTTTCCCCGTCATCGTCTACTATCACGGCGGCGGGTGGGTCATCGCGAACAAGGACATCTATGACGGCGGCGCCCGCGCCCTCAGCATGATGGCGAACGCGGTCGTCATCTCCGCCGACTACCGGCTGGCGCCCGAGCACAAGTTCCCCGCCGCGCATGACGATGCACTCGCCGTCTACCGCTGGGCGCTCGACAATGCCGCCTCGATCAAGGGTGACCCAAAGCGCGTGGCGCTGGCCGGCGAGAGCGCCGGCGGCAACCTCGCCGTGGCGACGGCGATCGCGGCGCGCGATGGCAAGCTCCAGATGCCGCTCGCGATCGTGTCCGTCTACCCGATCGCAGGTGGCGACACGACCACCGCGTCGTACACCGAGAACGCGACCGCGAAGCCGCTCAGTCGCTCGATGATGAGCTGGTTCTTCGACAAGTACCAGCGCACCCCGGCCGATCGGCAGGACCCGCGCATCAACCTCGTGGGCGCGAACCTCAAGGGCCTCCCGCCGACGACGATCATCAACGCGCAGATCGATCCGCTGCGCACGGATGGTGAGATGCTCGCGGCTCGCATGCGGGACGCCGGCGTGTCCGTGGACCAGAAGACGTACGAGGGCGTGACCCACGAGTTCTTCGGCATGGGCGCCGTGCTCGGCAAGGCGAAGGACGCGGAAGGCTATGCGGCCGACGCGCTCAAGAAGGCATTCAGTAAATAGCTCGAGTTACCCGAACGAGGCGGCACCACGTGGCTCAGCAACCAGACGTCACCCGCAACGACTCGGCCCATCGGTTCGAGATCGATACTGCCGTGGGCACGGCAGTCCTCAACTACGTCGCCGATGGCGATCGGCTGAGCCTCGTCCACACCGAAGTCCCCGCCGCGCTCGAGGGCGGGGGCTACGGCTCGGCGCTCGCGCGTGCGGCGCTCGACTACGCGCGCGCGAACGGGCTCGGGGTTGTCCCTAGCTGTCCGTTCGTGGCGACGTATCTTCAGCGACATCCGGAGTACAACGATCTGGTCGTCGCTGGCTGAGAACTCGGGCCCCCATCACTGACCTCATTTCCGACCCCATCGATCGACCGGAGCCACGATGGCCCGCGATCATCGCTGCCTTCGCCGCGGTGGCGCTGCATTTCGCGCTGCCGTCCTCGATGCGCTTCGGTCCATCGTGGCTCCCTGCGGCCGTCGTCACCGTACTCGTTGCCGCGGCGATCATCGCCCGGCGCGGAAGCCGTCACCGCGCCAATGAGCTGATCGGGTACGCGCTTCTGATCGTGCTCACGGCGGGGCTCCTGGCTGGTATCGGTCACCTGCTGCTCGGCGTCGTGCGTCACTCGGAGTCAGCGAGCGATCTGCTGCGCTCCGCCTCGATCCTCTGGCTCACCAACCTCATCGTGTTCGCGTCATGGTACTGGCGCATCGATGCGGGCGGTCCGAACGCGCGCGAGCGTCGCGCTGCGCACACGCGCGGTGCCTTTCTCTTTCCGCAGATGAGCGAAGAGTCGCCCGACTCGGAGGGCGGCGAGTCCATCGCGGAGAACGAAGGCTGGCGGCCGGAGTTCATCGACTATCTGTTCGTCGCGTTCAACACCAGCACTGCATTCTCACCGACCGACGCGCCAGTGCTCTCCCGGTGGGCAAAAGGCGCGATGATGGTTCAGTCGACGATCTCCTTCACCACGGTCGTGCTGCTCGCCGCCCGTGCGGTCAACATGCTCTGACGGCCGTCAGTCCTCCTTCCGCCGCTCCGGCGCCGGCGGGACGAGACGGGCACGCATGCACCAGCGCGCGATCTCGAATTCGGAGAGCTCCCGCCAGTCCTTGGGATACGGGGCGAGACGGCGCTTCTCTCCCTCGCTCGACTCGAACACGAGCCAGCCCCCCGATCGGCGGTCGCGCTCGAGCACTCGCGCCAATGTCGTCGTCAGCGAGGGGCTGTCGATCTCGCGAACGCTCCACTCGATGCCCACTGTGTCGCTGAAGGTGCGAGAGTAGATGGCGTTGGTCATTGGTGGACGTGAGGAAGGAAGGTCGCTCGCTGAACCACTCGTTCGGGCGAGCACCGTTAAGAAATGCAGCGAGGTCAGCCAGTCCGCTAGACTGCGCATCTGTCCTGCAGCCCACGTGCCTCCCTTCCAGCGCCCCGCCACTCCCGTGCCGGCATGAGCTCCGAGTTCCTCGCGTTTCTTCAGCTCGGGATGCGTCACATCCTCGACCCGAAGGGCTACGACCACATCCTGTTCGTGGCCGCACTCACCGCAGGGTATGCTCCACGCCAATGGCGTCGCCTGCTCGGCCTCGTCACGGCCTTCACGCTGGGGCACTCGATCACCCTCGCGCTCGCCACGCTGCGCCTCGTCACAGTGCCGTCCTCGCTGATCGAAGTGCTGATTCCTGTCACCATCGTCGCCACGTCGCTCGTCAGCGCGATGGGAGCGCGCCGCATGTCGGTCTCACCCGCCGCTGGAGAGCTGGCGCCGCGTGACTCGCGTGGATCCTACGTCGCCCGCTATGCGATGGCCGCCGGCTTCGGTCTGATCCACGGGCTCGGCTTCTCGACCTTCCTTCGCACCGTGCTGGGCACCGAGGACTCCATTGTCCGCCCGCTCGTGGCGTTCAACGTCGGCCTCGAATGCGGACAGGTCGCGATCGTTCTCACCGTCCTGCTGCTCGGCACGATCGCCGAGCGTGCAGTGCGCGTCGCGCGGCGCGACTGGCTGCTCTTCGTCTGCGGCGCGACGGCAGGCGTCGGGATCGCGATGATCATCGATCGCCTCCGCCCACCGGCCTGAACGTCGCGTACTGCTACTGGTACTGGATGTAGTGCGGCCGCGGGTTCAGACGGAGCACTTCGCTGGGCGTGAGCATCGCGCCGCCCTTCTTCGTGTCGTTGTGGTAGAAGAGCTTGAACCCGGTGAACTCCACCGGCTCTGCCTTGATGTAGTCGTGGTACGAATCGAACTTCAGCCACGGCGGTCCCCACCCGTCCATGTCCATGACGACCTGCACGTGCGGTGTGAAGTGAATGTTCTGGGCGTTCGTCACCATCTTCCGCGTGAACCGGTGCACCACCAGGATCTTTGGTGGAAGGTTCTTCGCCCGTGCGATCTCGTCGAGGAAGTTCACCGCCCAGTTGATGTCGGAGGCGTCGAGCGTGCCGATCCTGCTGCCCGGCACGCGGCCGGACGGGGCCATCGAGAACTCGGGGTCCACCGCGAGGTGGACGTCGGCATTCTCCAGGAAAGGGCGGAGCCTCGGTAGCTCGGCTTGCAGCGTGCTCTTGCCCACCTGCACGTCCAGGAAGAGCAGCGCGTTCTTCGCCTTGGCCCACGAGTAGACCTCGTTCACCATCGCATCACGATGCTGCAGCCGGTACAGCCCATTCTTTCCGGGTGCACCCTGGGCCACGGTGACGATGAGGTGCAGCGCCGGCTTCACCGGCGTGTTCGGATCAGCCTTCCGCCACCGAGCCACCTCCTGGTCGAGCTTCGCGAGCATCTCATCCTTGGGATACTCGCCCAGCACTCCCATCTTCTTGGAGAGCGGGTTGCCGTAGTACGCAACGATCCGGGTCGCCGGGAGCAGCGCTCCAGGGAGCGGCGGCGGCATCTTGACCGGCCACTTGGCGTCGAGCTTTGGCTCTGGCTTGGTCATGCTCATGAGCGCGACGCTGTCCTGATGGCTGCGCTTCGGCAGATCGCCCACCGGCAGCGGCGGATTCCCTGTGCCCTGAGCTGTGACCTGACCGGTGGGGCTGGTCGTCGAGGCTGCGTGAGCCTGAGCGACTTCCGTGCTTCGTGATTCCGCCGCCAACGACACATGCCTGGCCGAGTCGCCAGCGACGTCGCCCGCCGCGCTGCCGCCGGCGGCGGGAGCCGATCGCGTGGACGGCGGATTCCTGTCACCACAAGCCACTGTGGTCATCAGTGTGGCGATCGAGAGAAGCGTCGGCGCGAGACGCGGTGACGCGTGAAAACGGAACATGAGCACGGCAGTGGGTAAAGGATTGTGCGAGCGCGGCAATTCAGCCAGCTCGGAAGGCCCCCAGGTGCGGATGCAAGCACCAAGCCCTACAGACTGTACCCGCACTGAAGTGCAACGCCGTTGTTGACGCCGCCACACTCTTACCCGTAGCCTTGTCCAATGTCCGACGACTGTCGCACCGCCCGCTCCAAATGCGCCCTGACGCTCCTCCTCCTCGACGCCGCGCGCGCCGTGGAGGCACGAGTCGAGGGAGCCTTGGGCGAGGTGGGCCTGTCGCTGGCCAAGCTCGGCGCGCTCCGGCATCTGGTCCTCGCCACAGAGCCGCTGTCGCTCTCGCAGCTCGCCGAGCGGCACTGCTGCGGAAAGTCGAACGTCACGCAGCTCATCGATCGCCTGGAGGCTGATGGCTTCGTCGCCCGCGTCGCCGCCCCCGAGGATCGGAGGACGATCCGCGCCGAGGTGACGACCGCGGGCCGGGCTGCATACGATCGGGCCAGCGAGCTCCTCGCAGCGCATGAGCGCGAGCTCGACGACCGGCTCGGTGCTGGCCCCCGCGCTCAGCTCGCCGAGGGCCTCCGCGCGCTTCGCGAAGGCTGATCCGCGCGTCGATCGGCGTGCCTCAGGGCACGTCGATCTTGATCGGCTTTGGCGCCTTGAGCTCGGACTCGCGCTTCGGCGA
>JAYUTY010000514.1:0-2969 GCA_043754875.1 Gemmatimonadota bacterium | reverse complement strand
GGCACCTGAACGTTCCGATTCAGGAAGTTGCCCTGGCTGGTGCCGCTGGAGTTGTCGCTGGCGGTGTCGCCAACGCTGGCGCCGGACGCCCTGGCGTTGCGGCGCCCGTGTCGACCACGCCGCCGGTGCCCCTGAGTGCGTATGTCGGCACGTTCACCGACAGCCTGTTCGGCGAAGTCACGATTACGGAGAAGGACGGCAAGCTCATGGGCATGCGTGGCGGATTGCATGGTCCGATGGAACACGTGAATCGTGACAACTTCACGTGGTCGACCGGACTCACGGTGCTCCCCACACTTCCGGCCGAGTTCCTCATCGGCACCGACGGGCGAGCCAGCGCTCTTTCGATCAGCTTCAACGGAGAATCCTGGCGCCTTGGTCGCAAGCCCACGCGCGTGAGCCCATGAGCTCATCGGCCATGGTTCACGGATCCAGTCGTCGAACGCGCGACCGCATCGGGGCGGCTCTGACCCGATCCGTGCTCCTCGTCCTCGCCCTCCAGCCCACTGCGACCGCCTCAGCACAGGGTTCGTCGTTCACCCTCGAGGCTTCGCTCGGTGCGCCGTTCCCCAGTGGACTGATCGCTGCACCTGCGGGGGGGAGAGTCGCGTGGATCTTCGATGCCCGGGGCAGTCGCAACATCTGGGTCGGCGAAGCTGGCGCGAACGGAGCCTTCACGTCGAGGCAGTTGACCGGATTCACGGGCGACAACGGCGTGGAGATCGGGTCCCTGGCGTGGAGCTTCGACGGCCGAGCACTCGCATTCGAGCGTGGTGGCGCGACGAATCCACGCGATCTTCCGCTCGGAAGTGTTCCGGCGCAGCTCTGGACGATCGTCCTCGGCGACACGACACCGCACCTGATCGGTGAGGGCAGCGCACCAACGCCGTCGCCGACTGCGAACACGCTCGCGTACGTCGCGCGCAACTCGATCGTGCTCACTTCCATGGACGGCAGCGGGAAGCCACAGACACTCGTTCGCGATGTGGGACGGGACGGATCGCTCGCCTGGTCGCCGGACGGCACGCGCATCGCCTTCGTGAGCAACCGCACCGGTCACAGTCTCGTCGGCGTGTACGACCTCGGACGCCAGTCGATCACGTGGCTCGCGCCCAGCGTGGACCGCGACGTCGCTCCCATCTGGTCGCCAGATGGCGGCAGGATCGCCTTCATCCGCATTCCTCCCGGCGCACCTGGTCCGTTCACGTCGGTGCGCACCGCGGAACCGTGGTCGATCTGGATCGCCGACGTCGCAACGGGAAAGGGACACGAGATCTGGCACGCGAACAACGGCGCCGGCAGCCGCTTCTACTCGCTGGAAGGGCACTCGGCCTTTGCGTGGGGCGCGGACGACCGAATCGTCTTCCCATGGGAAGGAACCGGTTGGGTGCACCTCTACAGCATCGCTGCGGCGGGCGGCAGGCCGACGCTGCTCACACCCGGCGACTTCGAGGTGTTCAGCGCCGACCTGAGCGCCGATCGGCGTCGCATCGTGTATTCGTCGAATCAGGATGACCTGGATCATCGCCACATCTGGGAGGTGGCGGTGTCAGGCGGAACACCGACGCCACTGACGACGGGGCAGACCATCGCCGATCTCCCCGTGTTCACGAGTGACGGCCGCTCGGTCGCATTCATTCGTGCAGACGCAAGGACGCCGATGCGGCCGGCCGTGATCTCGCGATCCGGCACTGGCTTCGGTGCTGCACAGGATCTCGCGTCGCAGACGATGCCCGCCGATTACCCTGGCACCGCGTTCGTGGCGCCTCGGCCGGTGGTGTTCCGCTCGCCAGATGGCATGATGGTCCACGGCCAGCTCTTCCTGCCGCCCGGCAGCTCGAAGGGCGCCCCGCATCCCGCACTGCTCTTCTTCCATGGCGGTCCGTATCGGCAGATGGTGCTCGGTCCGAATCCCATGGGTGCGTACGCCTACATGTACGACATGAATCAGTATTTCGCGAGTCGTGGCTACGTCGTGCTGTCGGTCAATTACAGAGGCGGCACTGGTTACGGCCTGAACTTCCGTGTGCCCCCCCACTTCGGTCCGTCCGGAGCGAGCGAGTTCAACGATATCCTGGGCGCGGCGAGCTTCCTCAAGGCGAGACCGGACGTCGACGCGAAGCGTCTTGGCGTCTGGGGTGGGAGCTACGGTGGATACATGACCGCGCTCGCCCTCTCGCGCGCGTCGGACGTGTTTGCCGCCGGCGTCGATTACGCGGGTGTGCACGACTGGAGTAGCCTGCTGACGGTGTACGCCGCTGCTGGCGCGCAGGCCGAGTCGGACAGCCTGGCGCGGGCGTCATCACCGTTGTCGTCGATCAAGCGTTGGCGCTCGCCCGTGCTCGTGATCCAGGCGGACGAGGATCGCAACGTGCCATTCGACCAGACCGTTCAGCTGACGAAGGCGCTACGAGAGCAGAAGGTGCCGCACGAGCTGATCGTGATCCCGAACGAGATTCACGATCTGCTGCTGCATCGTTCGTGGCTGACCTACTTCCATGCGCAATCGGATTTCCTGGACAAGTACCTGCGGCGCTGACGGGAGAGAGAGGGCAGTCCTCACGGAGCGCCGGCGTCCTTCTCGCGGGCGCCGAATCAACGGCTGTGACAGACAGGCTGTCGAGCGGGACCCACCCAGTCGCTTGGCGGACCGACAACTCGAGCACCGGGTGCACCTCCCACAAGGTGCCCCGGGTGATGCCGACGAGCTCCGGGTGCATCTGATCGAGCAGGAGCCACCCACGCAGTCGCACGCGGGCATGCGTGCGCACCACGGCGGCCATTCGCTCGTCGGTCCATCCTGGGTGTCGCAGCCGTACGCGCGGCGTCAATTCGGCGACGATGCTGGTGCGCCGCGGCTCGCCGTCCTGCTCGACGATCCACAGGTGGCAATCCTGTGACGCGCCGCCACGCTCGTAGCAATTCGGTGGCTCCGCGCCCTCGAGCGTGAATCCGTCGAGATACCCCTC
>JAYUTY010000513.1:0-2982 GCA_043754875.1 Gemmatimonadota bacterium | reverse complement strand
CGACGAGCAGCGGAATGTTGCTCGCCGCCTGAAGCGCGTTGAGCTTGACAGCGATCTCCGTCGGTGAGCCGACGGAGATGATGATGCCGCCCAGGTGCTGCTCGCGCATCAGCCGCTCGACGCGCCGATAGACCGGGTCATCGGCGGCGGTGTAGTCGCCAAGTACCCAGGGCCACACCATCTGTGCGGCCTTGTCGCGCAGGGAGAGCGTGGCGAGCACCGAGTCGGCCCACGCGCCGTCGCTCGTCGGCCGCGGGAGCGAGGCCGCACCTCCGGTCGCACACGCCGAGAGGACGCCCACTGCCGCCACCACACCGAGGATCGTGCGTCGGCTCGCCCGAAGCGCGGGACTCACCATGCGATGGTGCCCTGCTTGGAGGTGTCCACCCCTTCCTCGCCTCCCTTCTTGAACAGGAAGGCTTCCATGTTCTTGGTCAGGAAGCTGCGCGCCTGCGGGTCCATGACGTTGAGCCCATAGTGATTGATGAGCATCGTCTGCTGCTTGAGCCACTGTCCCCAGCACTCGGTGCAGATCTCAGTGACGACCCGCGCGCCGATGGCACCGGGGAACGGCGGGCGTTCGAAGCCGGCGCGGCTTTCACCGCAGCGCGAGCAGGTGACTTGGGACGGCATGATGACCTCGTTGGGATGAATCGTCGCAGCGAATTCTACCACTTCGCGCGGTAGCTCACGCAGAAACTCACGCAGAAACTCACGCAGGAACTCACGCAGGAACTCACGCCGCAGCGTCGACGGCGAGATCGTCGCGCCGCCGCGCGTCGGAGCCGTAGTTCCGTGCGTACTCGATCTTCGCGAGACCCACGAGCTTGAGGATCCGGATGTAGATCCACCCGATGTCGAGCTCGAACCAGCGCGCCTTGAATGTGGCGCTCTTGGGATCGGCGTGGTGGTTGTTGTGCAGCTCTTCGCCACCGAGCCAGATGGCGATCGGGAGGATGTTGCGGCTCTCGTCCTTCACCGGGAAATTGCGATAGCCGAGCGCGTGGCCGATGCCATTGATGACACCGGCTGCCCAGAGGGGGATCCAGATCATCTGCGCGCCCCAGACGGCCGTCCCGACAAAGGTGCCGAAGAGATAGACGTCGATCCCGAGCATCAGGAGGACGCCCATCCAGTTGCGCGGGGTGAGTAGATGGCGCTCGAGCCAGTCGTTCGGTGTTCCCTTGCCGTATTTCTCCAGCATCCCGGGCTGGCGGACCGCCTTGCGGTAGTAGAAGGCGCCCTTGAGCAGGATCTCGCGCAGTCCTTCGACAACCGGACTGTGCGGATCGCCTTCACGGTCGGCGAACGCGTGATGCTTGCGGTGGCAGGCCACCCACTCCTTGGTGACGATCGCCGTCGTCAACCAGAGCCAGAGCCGCATCGGAATGGCGGCGATGGCGTGCAGCCGCACGCCCCGGTGCGTCTGCGCGCGATGCAGGAAGAGCGTCACGCAGACGTTGGTGATGTGGCCTGCAACAACGACGAACAGGACGGGCATCCACCAGCGGTGGGCCCATGCACCAAACTCAGGCATTGCGAGCTCCCTTCCTTCGTGATCCCGGTGCAGCTGCCGCCACTCGGCGACTCGTCGCGACGATCGGCGCCATGACTGGAACAGAACTGGAACAGAACTGGAACGGCGACGCCGTGATCAGCCGTTCCAATCTATTCAGCACGAACTGGGCTCACCACTTGGGCGCCCTTGCTCTGAGGGCGCTTCCTCCGTACCCTCCCGCCATCATGCCACAGCGCACGTCCGAGTCCGCGCCCGCCTCCGAGCTGGAATCGTCCCCAGTCGCCACGATGTCGGGCGTCCGGCAGGCGAACACCGTGGGTACGCGGCGCTTCACGGCGCGCGTGACCGACCGCGTCGAGGATTTTCATCGGACGCTGCCGCGAAAGCTCGCCGTGAGCGCGCTCGGGGTCGGGACCTACCTGGGCGACTGCACGGACGAGGATGACGAAGCCTATCGCGCGACGATCCGTGCCGCGATCGCCGCGGGCATCAACGTGTTCGACACGGCGAGCAACTACCGCTGCCAGCGCTCGGAGCGCGCCGTGGGCCACGCCGTCGTCGAGGCGGTCGCGTCGGGCGAAGTGCGGCGCGACGAGCTGGTGGTGTGCACCAAGGGTGGATATGTCGCCCTCGATGGTACGCCGCCCACGTCGCGCGCGGACTACGAGGCGTGGCTGGAGCGCGAGCTGTTCGCGCCGGGCATCGTCGCGCGCGAGGAGCTGGCGCGCGGCGGCCACTCGATTGCCCCGCGCTTCCTCGCCCATCAGCTTGCGCAGAGCCTGAAGAATCTCGGACTGCGCACGATCGACCTCTATTACGTGCACAACCCGGAGGAGCAGCTCCTGCTCCTGGATCGCGAGACCTTTCGCAGCCAGATGCGCGCCGCGTTCGCGCTGCTCGAGGCACGTGCACTCGCGGGCGAGATCGCCGGCTACGGCTGTGCGACCTGGCTCGGCTTCCGCGTACCACCCGGACATCGCCAGCATCTGACGCTGGCGGAGCTCGTCGCTCTCGCGCGCGACGTCGGGGGGACGACGCACCACTTCCGCACCGTGCAGCTCCCCGTGAGTCTCGCCATGCCCGAGGCCGCGCGACTCGCCACCCAGCCGCTGGGCCGGAAGCTGGTCCCGCTGCTCGAGGCCGCGGACGCGCTGGGGCTCGGGGTGGTGGCGAGCGCGCCGCTGATGCAGGGACGTCTCACCGACGGGCTGCCGACGGAGATGCACGAGCACTTTCCGGAGTGCACCACGGACGCGCAGCGCGCGTTGCGCTTCGCCACGTCGCTCCCCGGCGTCTCGCTGGCGCTCGCAGGCATGCGCACGGAAGCACATCTGCACGAGAACCTGAACGCCTGGCGCGCGACGGCGTAGCGTCGGCCGCCCTGCGCGCCGCCGCCGAGCGATCGCGCCGCGTCAGGGCTCGAGTACGAGCGGCCAACGCTCCTGCGTTGCACGGTCGATCAC
>JAYUTY010000512.1:0-2995 GCA_043754875.1 Gemmatimonadota bacterium | reverse complement strand
GCCCGAAGCCGCGGATGAGCAGCACGTTGAACAGCACGTTGAGCGCCGTGAGCGCGAAGCCGAGGATCATCGGTGTGCGCGCATCGCCCGCCGACCGGAGTGCGCCGCCGAACATGAAGAAGATCAGCATGCCGGTGCTGCACGTGAACATGATGCGCAGGAACGGCAGCGCCTCTGCCTTCACGGCCGGTGCGGCGTGCACGAGATCGAGCAGGATCGGCGACGCGAAGTAGCCGACCGGCGCGAGCACGAACAGCGACAGCCCCACCGCGGTGAGGAACGCCTGATAGACGGTGCGATCCACCCGCTCCGACTCGCCCGCGCCCACGTAGCGCGCCACGAGCACGCTCATGCCGGTGAACAGCGACATGATGAAAGCGATCACGACGATGAAGATCTGGTTGGACACCCCGATCGCCGCATTGCCGGTGAAGCCGACGAAGTGCCCCACGAGGATGTGATCGATCATCCCCTGCATGCCGCCGATCGCGTTCGTCAGCATCGTCGGCCACGCGATCTTCCACACCGCCGACCGGAGATTCCCCTCCACGATGGACCGGTCGTACCGCCGCCGCTCGGGCGCTGCCCCGGCAGGTGCCGCTGCGGGCGCTGCCGGGGAGGGCGCCGGCGAGAGGGGAGTGGCGTCCATCGGGGCCGCGGTGTCGGTCACGGGCGGGGAAGAAAGGGTGCTCGGCGATCGAACGGCCGAACCGGTCGCCACGAATCGTGGGAGGTCGCCGTACACTCTAGCGAATCGGCGTCCTGACGTACAGCGTAGTCGGACGTTCCCATTCCCGTGCGCATCCGGAGGTCTCGTGTTCCGCCACTCCCGTTCCCATGCCCTGCCGGCGCTCGCTGCGGCAGGGCTCCTGCTCCTGCCACTCGTGCTCCCGGCCCAGACGCCCACCCGGCCGGTCGCCCAGCCGTCCCCCGAGGCCGTTGCGCCGCGCCCCGAGCGTCGCCATGACCGCCTCGCGCTCGACGACTACCTCGACTGGGAGGACGTGCAGGATCCACAGCTCGCCCCGGACGGAAAGCAGATCGTCTTCACCCGCCGCTGGATCGACAAGCTGAACGACAAGTGGGAATCGTCGCTCTGGGTGATGAATGCGGACGGCACGCGGGCGCGCTTCCTGGCCAACGGCTCGAACCCCAAGTGGTCGCCGGACGGCACGCGCATCGCCTACACCAACACGCCGCCCGCCACCGGAGCGCCGGCGGTGCCCGGCTCGCCCGCCGCGACCGGCACGTCGGGGGCGCAACTCTTCATCAAGTGGATGGATGCCGAGGGTGCCGTGACGCAGCTGACGCGCCTCACCGACACGCCGGCCAACCTCGAGTGGTCGCCCGACGGGAAGTCGCTGGCGTTCACGATGCTCGTGCCGGCGAAGAACGACTGGCGCATCGACATGCCGGCCACCCCCAAGGGCGCCAAGTGGACAGAGTCGCCGCGCATCGTCCAGAAGCTCAACTACCGCGCCGACCGCCAGGGCTTCGTCGAGGATGGCAACACGCACATCTTCGTCATCTCGGCCGACAATGGCGGCACGCCGCGCCAGGTGACGAGTGGCGCCTACAATCACGGCGCGCCGCGCTGGATGCCCGACGGGCGGAGCATCGTCTTCGCCGGCCTGCGCACCGCCGACGCCGAATACGCGTGGCGCGAGTCGGACATCTACCGGGTGGACGTCGCGAGCGGCGAGGTGAAGCAGCTCACCACGAGGAAGGGCCCCGACCAGCAGCCCACGCCGTCGCCCGATGGAAAGTGGATCGCCTACACCGGCTACGACTCCACGAGCGACACCTGGGTGGACGCGAAGCTGTACGTGATGCACGCCGATGGAACCGGTCAGCGGCTCCTGCTCGCCAAGTGGGACCGCACCCCCTCCGAGCTGGTCTGGTCGCGCGACGGGAGCACGATCTACTTCAACGCCGAGAGCGAGGGCGCGCGCAATCTGTATGCGGCGTCGCTCAATGGTGACGTCCACCCCGTCACGAGCGGCAAGCAGCAGCTCGCGGTCACGTCGATCAATCCGAACGGCCTGGCCGTGGGGACGATGAGCACCGCGTCGCACCCCACCGACGTCGTCGCGTTCAACGTGCATTCGCCGGCCACGATCCGCTGGGTCAGCGCGGTGAACGAGGACGTCCTCGCCGGCAAGAAGCTCGCGACGACCGAGGAGATCTGGTACACGTCGAAGGACGGGATGAAGGTGCAGGGGTGGATCGTCAAGCCACCAGACTTCGACGCGACGCGGAAGTACCCGTTGATCCTCGACATCCATGGTGGACCGCACGCCATGTACAACACCGGGTTCAGCTTCGCTCGGCAGGACCACGCGAGCAACGGCTACCTGGTGCTGTACACCAACCCGCGTGGGAGCACCGGCTACGGCAGCGCCTTCGGCAACGCGATCAAGAACGCGTATCCGGGCAAGGACTTCGATGACCTGATGGCCGGCGTGGACACCGTGATCGGCCGCGGCTACGTGGACACGAAGCAGCTCTTCGTCTACGGCTGCAGCGGCGGCGGCGTGCTCACGGCGTGGATCGTCGGGCACACCAATCGCTTCGCGGCCGCGTCCTCCAACTGCCCCGTGATCAACTGGGTGAGCTTCGTGGGGACCACGGACGGCGCGAGCTGGTACTACAACTTCGAGAAGCTGCCGTGGGAGGATCCAACGGAGCACCTCAAGCGCTCGCCGCTCATGTATGTTGGAAACGTGACGACGCCGACGATGCTGATGACCGGCGTGAACGACCTGCGCACGCCGATGGAGCAGACGGAGCAGTTCTACCGCGCGCTCAAGTTGCGCCGCATTCCCACCGCAATGATCCGCTTCAACGACGAGTGGCACGGCACGAGCTCGAAGCCGAGCAACTTCCTCCGCACGCAGCTCTATCTGCGCAGCTGGTTCAACCGGTATGGCGGGAAGGAGAACAAGGTCGCGTCGAAGGAATAGTACGACCACCCCTCTGGAGTCATCGTGACCTT
>JAYUTY010000511.1:0-2998 GCA_043754875.1 Gemmatimonadota bacterium | reverse complement strand
GTCCACCGCTGCGCGAGCAGATCGCCGGCCGGACGCGAGCAATGTTCGACGCCGGATGGGCCGACGAGGTGCGCGCCCTGATGCAGACTGTCGCGGCCGACGCGCCGGCCTGGAACGCGTCCGGCTACCGAACGGTACGTGCGATGGTGGAAGGGACGCTCACTCTGGACGAGGCGGTGAACGACGTGGTGATCGAGACGCGGCAGTACGCCAAGCGGCAGCGCACCTGGTTCCGGCACCAGCTCACGGGCGCGCAGGTCACGACCATCGATCCCACGGCACCAGATGCCAACGCGCGCCTCGAGGCGTGGTGGTGGGGGCAAGCCGCATGAAGGTCGGCATCACCTGCTATCCCACGTACGGCGGCTCCGGTGCCGTCGCGACGGAGCTTGGCATCGCGCTCGCGCAGCGCGGGCACGAGATCCACTTCATCACCTATCGCCAGCCCTTCCGGCTGCCGTCGTTCCTGCCCGGGATCTACTTCCACGAAGTGGACGTCGGGCGCTACCCGCTCTTCGAGTATCCCCCGTACGACCTCGCGCTCGCGGTGCGCATGCACGAGGTGGTGCTCACGCACAAGCTCGACCTGCTCCACGTGCACTACGCCATTCCCCACGCAACGAGCGCGTGGATCGCACGGGAGATGCTCGCGAAGACGCGGCCGGACATCAAGGTGCTCACGACGCTGCACGGCACCGACATCACGATCGTCGGCCAGGATCCGTCGTTCCACGCGATCACCAAGTTCTCGATCGAGAAGTCCGACGGGCTCACCGCCGTCTCCCAGTATCTTCGTGCCGAGACGCAGTCGGCGTTCGGCTGCTCGGAGTGCGGTATCGAGGTGATACCGAACTTCATCGATCCGGTCGTCTACGACCGCAGCCGTTACGCGCCCTCACTCGGCGAGCAGATCGCCGATGGCCGGAAGGTGCTGATGCACATCTCCAACTTCCGGCCCGTGAAGCGCGTGCGGGACGTGATCGGCATCTATGCGCAGGTCGCGCGCAGCGTGCCCAGCGTCCTCGTCATGGTCGGCGATGGACCTGATCGCGCCGATGCGGAGCAGGAAGCACGTCGGCTCGGTATCGACGACTCCGTGTTCTTCCTCGGCAAGCTCGACTCCGTGGCTCCGCTGCTGGCGAGTGCGGATCTTTTCCTCCTGCCGACACAGAGTGAGTCGTTCGGGCTCAGCGCGCTCGAAGCGCTGGCCATGGGAGTGCCTGTGATTGGCGCACACACGGGCGGCCTGCCCGAGGTCGTGCGCGATGGGGAGACGGGCGCGCTCTGCGCCGTGGGCGACGTCGAAGGGATGGCAAACGCCGCCATCTCGCTCCTCACCGACGACGCCAAGTGGCAGCGCGCGAGCACGCTCGCCGCGGCGGACGCGCGCGAGCGCTTCGGCCTCGACGCCATTGTTGCACAGTACGAGAGATTCTACGAACGTGTGCTCTCAACCTCTCAGTCCTCGAGCTCGTGACCGCTTCACTGATCGCACCCCTGATTGCCCCCGCCCTCGACGCCGCGCACGCGATCGCGCTCGGTATCGTGGAGGGGATCACCGAGTTTCTTCCCGTCTCGTCCACCGCGCACCTGATCCTGGCGAGCCGCGCGCTGCATCTTCAGGAAACCGAGTTTCTCAAGAGCTTCCAGATCATCATCCAGCTCGGCGCGATCCTCTCGGTTGTCGTGCTCTACTGGAACAGGTTCTGGAACATCGAGGTGCTCAAGAAGCTCGTCGTCGCCGTCATCCCGACCGGTGTGATCGGCCTGACCGTGTACAAGGCGGTGAAGGGCTACCTGATGGGGAACCTCATCGTCGTCCTGCTGGCGCTGCTCGTCGGCGGTATTGCGCTCATCCTCTTCGAGCGCTACCAGACGCGTAGCGACCGTGAGCTCGATTTCGGTGAGATCACCTATCGCAAGGCGTTTCTGATCGGACTCTTCCAGGCGATCGCGATCATCCCCGGAGTCTCTCGCTCGGCGGCCACCATCGTCGGTGGCTCCCTGCTCGGAGTGTCCAAGCGCACCATCGTCGAGTTCTCATTCATGCTCGCGGTTCCGACGATGCTCGCGGCGACTGGACTCGAGCTCGTCAAGAATCGCGGGGCGCTCGCTGGTCACTTCGGGATCCTAGCGATCGGCTTCGTCGTCAGCTTCATCACGGCCATCATCGCGATCAAGTCTTTCCTCGGCTACATCAAGAAGCACGACTTCGCGGTGTTCGGCTGGTACCGGATCGCGCTGGCGGTCGTGTTCTACCTTGTCTTTCTCCGCTGACCCCGCGGCGGCGCGCTTCGACGGCCTCAGTGCCGACGATCTCGCGCGCCGACTCGCCCTTCCGCACGTCGCGCTGTTCGACTCGGTGCCGTCCACTCTCACCGTCGGGCACGCGATGGCGCCGACGTCGGCCAACGGCACGTTGATCATCGCCGACGAGCAGACGGCAGGACGCGGCCGGCACGGGCGGCAGTGGAGCTCGGCGCCCGGTGCGGGGCTCTGGCTGACGTTGATCGAGCGTCCGACCGATGCGCGCGCGCTCGAGGTGCTCGCGCTCCGGTGCGGGCTGTTCGCCGCCGAGGCGCTCGATGAACACGCCGGCGCGCGCATCGGCGTGAAGTGGCCGAACGATCTCTACGTGGACGGACGCAAGCTCGCCGGCATCCTGATCGAGACACGCTGGCGCGGAACGGCGCCGGACTGGGTCGCGATCGGATTCGGTCTCAACGTGCGAGCGCCAGCGGTCGACACGGGGATCGGACTACGTGAAGGCACGTCGCGCCTCGACGCACTCGACGCACTCGTGCCAGCGCTTCGCCGCGCAGCGAGCGCATCCCGGCACCTCACGGCCGACGAGCTACACCGGTGGCGGGAGCGCGACATCGCCACCGGACGGCTCGTCTGCGAGCCCGCGCCCGGCATGGTGCAGGGGATCACTCCCACGGGCGAGCTCGTTGTCGTCGATGCATCCGGCCACCAGACGCTGCACCGCTCAGGCTCG
>JAYUTY010000510.1:0-8807 GCA_043754875.1 Gemmatimonadota bacterium | reverse complement strand
GCCGATCCTCAGCTACGCCGCGAAGTTCGCCAGCTCGTACTACGGGCCCTTTCGCGAAGCGGCCGAGAGCACGCCGCAGAGTGGCGACCGGCGCGGCTATCAGATGGATGCGGGCAACGTGGAGGAGGCGCTGCGCGAGACGTGGCAGGACATCGAGGAGGGGGCGGACATGGTGATGGTCAAGCCCGCTGGCCCCTTTCTCGACGTCATCGCGCGCGTCAAGCAGGAGACGGGCTACCCGCTCGCCGCGTACCAGGTGAGCGGGGAGTTCGCTATGATTCATGCGGCGGCCGAACGCGGCTGGATCGACCTCGATCGCGCGATGATGGAGAGCCTGATCGGCATCCGTCGCGCCGGTGCCGACATGATCATCACCTACTTCGCGATGGCCGCCGCCCGCGCACTGCGCGCCGGCGCGTGAGCCACGCTCTCACACGCTTTCACCAGCAGGCCGCATGAAGTACCGTCTCTTTCCCAACACCGACGTCCGCGTGAGCGAGGTCGGCTTCGGCACCTGGACCGTCTCCACCGGCTGGTGGGGCGAGAAGACCGACGCCGAGGCCGTAACGATGATGCGCCGCGCGCTCGACGAGCACGGCGTCACCTTCTTCGATGCGGCCGATGCCTACGGGAACGGACGCGCCGAGCGGCAGATCGCCGAGGCCTTTCGTGGCCGGCGGAGCGAGATCGTGATCGGCACCAAGATCGGCTACGACATCTACGACGGCGAAGCGCTGAAGCAGCGTCGTGGCCAGTCGGAGCTGCCGATGCGCACGGATCCGGAGTTCCTGCGCATGGCGGTCGAGCGGTGCCTGGAGCGGCTCGAGACCGACTACATCGACGTGCTCCAGCTCCACAACGCGAAGATGGAGCACGTGCGCGACGCGGAGTTGTGGGGCACGCTGCGCGACCTTCAGCGCGAGGGAAAGATCAAGACGTGGGGCGCCGCGTTCGGGCCGGCGATCGGCTGGCTCTACGAGGCGGTGGAGCTCGTGGAGCGCGAGCCGGACGTCAACACGATCCAGATGATCTGGAACGTGCTCGAGCAGCATCCCGGCTCGGCGATGATCGAAGCTGCGCGGCGCCATGCGCCGAACTGCTGCTTCAACGTGCGCGTCACGCACGCGAGCGGCATGCTCGAGGGCAAGTACACGGCGGACACCGTCTTCCCCGAGAACGACCACCGCAAGCATCGCCCGCGTAGCTGGCTGGTGAACGGCGTCGAGAAGGTGAAGACGCTCGACTTCCTCACGAGCGAGCACGTCACCCTGGGCCAGGCCGCGATCCAGTGGCTGCTCGCCGAGCCGCTCGTCGTCACCTGCCTTCCCAACGTCTACGATGACGAGCAGATGTCGGAGTTCGCCGCGGCGAGCGAGCTCCCCGCGCTTGGGCCGCGGCAGATGCGCCGCGTGCACGAGCTGGACGCGACCAACTTCGGCGTCACCGAAGAGCCGATGAAGTACAAAGGAGCGATGACGCGCGAGACGGGCGAGAACGTGGACCTGCAGAACGCACGCAATCCAATCTCACGGCCGGTGACTCCGGCGACTCAGGGCACCGCATGCTGAACCTCTGGCACGACCTTCCCGTCGGCATGGCGGCGCCCGAGTGCGTCACGGCCGTGATCGAGATCCCGTCCGGCAGCCGGAACAAGTACGAGCTGGACAAGGCGAGCGGCATGCTCAAGCTGGACCGGGTGCTGTTCAGCGCCGTGCACTATCCGGGCGACTACGGCTTCATCCCGCGCACGCTGCACGAGGATGGCGATCCGCTCGACGTGCTCGTGATCATCAAGGAGGAGACGTTTCCCGGCTGCCAGATCGACGTGCGGCCGATCGGCGTGCTCAAGATGCTCGATCGCGGCGAGCCGGACGACAAGATCCTCAGCGTCCCGATCAACGATCCGTACCACCAGGAGTACTTCGACATCGCCGACATCCCGCAGCACATGCTGAAGGAGGTCGAGCACTTCTTCCGTACCTACAAGGATCTGGAAGGAAAGCGCGTCGAGATCCTCGGTTGGGGCAAGAGCGAGGAAGCCGCCCGCATCATCGAGGAGTCGATCGTCCGCTACGTCGCGACGTACGGGGAGAAGCCGATCGTGGGCTCGGCGACCGTCTAGCTACAGCCCAGCGACCCTGGCCGCCGACGTCAGCGCCGCGCGGTCACACGCCGTCGTGGCGCTTGAGCACGACGGCCGCGTTGATCCCGCCGAATCCGAAGCTGTTGCTGAGCGCGTACTCCACGTCCGCGTCGCGGCCGTGGTTCGGGATGTAGTCCAGGTCGCAGCCTTCGGCCGGCGCATCGTGGTTGAGCGTCGGCGGCAGCCACTTCCGATCGAGCGCGAGCGCGGTGATCGCCAGTTCGATCGCGCCGGACGCGCCGAGCGCGTGGCCGTAGTAGCCCTTGGTGCTGCTCACCTGAAGCTTCGGCGCGTGATCACCGAACGTGCGATTGAGCGCGAGCGTCTCGGTCGGATCGTTCAGCGGCGTGGAGCTCCCATGCGCGTTCACGTACGCCACCTCGCTCGGCGCGATACCCGCGTCGCGCAGCGCGGTGGTCATCGAGCGTGACGCCTGCGTGCCGTCCGGGCGCGGCGCCGTCATGTGATGCGCGTCGTTCGACGTGCCGAAGCCGATGATCTCGGCGTAGATGTGCGCACCGCGCGAGACGGCGCGCTCGTACTCCTCCAGAATCATCACCGCCGCGCCCTCTCCCATCACGAAGCCGTCGCGGTCCTTGTCGAACGGTCGCGAGGCAGCGGTCGGATCGTCGTTGCGCGTCGACATCGCGCGGATGATCGCGAACGAGCCGAAGCAGAGTGGCGCGAGGGGCGCCTCGGCGCCGCCGGCGAACATCACGTCGGCGTAGCCGTCGCCGATCGCGCGGAAGGCATCGCCGACGGCGATGGTGCCCGATGCGCAGCTCATCCCGTTGGTGCTGTTGGGACCCTGCGCGCCGAGCTCGATCGCGATGTTGCAGCTGGACGCGCCGCCGAAGACGTTGAGCGCGAGCGTGGGATCGACCGAGCGATACCCCTCACGCAGGAAGACGCCGAGCTGCTCCTCCGCGAAGCGGATGCCGCCGAGCGCCGTGCCCATCATCGCGCCGACCCGCTCGCGATCCTCCGTGGCGAGATCCAGCCCGGCGTCGGCGAGCGCCTGCAGCGCGCACACGACGGAGAACGAGCCGAACCGGTCGAGGCGACGCACCTTCTTCGCCTCGAAGTAGTCGCTTGCCTCGAAGTCGTTCACCTGCGCCGCGTTCCGGCTGCGCCACAACTCGGGATCGAAGCGTGTCACGGTCTGGATCGCCGACTTCTCGGCGCGCAGACCGCTCCACAGCCCTTCGTGTCCCGTGCCGATGGGCGTGACCGCCCCGATCCCGGTTATTGCAACGCGTCGACGCTCAGTCACAGGCGATCTCTCGAGAGGAACACTCAATTACCCGCGCCGAGGCCGGCGCGTTCCGCGTGGGTGGCGAGCCCGGCCAGCGTGCGGCTGGCGATCCCATGCACGAACACGGGGCCGATGACGAGTGACGCGGCCAGGGACCCAACTGCGGGAACCGCAGGTCCGTTCCACACGTGCACGATTCGGACGTGCGTGTCCAGCCCGCGCGGCTCGAACGTCCATTCGACGTCCATTCCGCTCGTGATGCCGGCGATATGCGTGAAGCGGATCGACGGCGGCACGTCCCCACGCACCGGCATGACGCTCATGCGCGAGCGCCACCAGGTGGGCCACTGCACGATGCCGAATGGCCGATTGGCGCTCATGTCCACAACCCCGCCGCCGTCGCTCCGCCGCTCCAGGAAGCGGACGAAACGATAGTGCGGCAGCAGCGTCGGCCACCGCTCGACGTCGGACGCGATGGCGACGATGCGGGCGACCGGCGCGCGAACGAGCTGCTCGTCCACGACGGTCATCGAGCGGTCCGTCGGCATCGGGCCGAGTTGGAGCGGAGGGAGATCGCTCATGCGGCGGGGCTCCAGGTCGCGGTGAGTCGAAAGCCGAGGTGGCGACGAACTGTCGCAGCTTGGCCGGTCGAGCGAGTGACGTATTCGCGGAGCTCGCGCGCCGTGAAGCCGCGCAGCACGCTCACCGCGCCGTCGTGGCGGCTCACGGGGTGAAAGCCCATCGGCCAGGTCACGAGCCAGAACCCGCTGACGGCGAGCCAGCTCCGCCGCAGGTCACTCACGATCACGACGCGGCGCGCCACGCGGTCCAGTTCGCGCAGCACGCCAGGAATCTCCGCGTCGTCGAAGTGATGGAGCACCTGCGAGCAGATCACGACGTCCACGCTGGAGTCGGCGAACGGCAGCCGTCGCGCGTCGGCGCAGGCGCTGCCGTCGAGCAGTGCGCGCGTGACACGAAGCAGCGTCTCCGCCTCGTCCACGCCGAACGCGGCGAGGCGCACACCGTTCCGCGCGGCACGGAGGCGCGCGCGCAACGGGATGTCCGCGAGCCCGGTACCCACGTCCAACAGAGAGCCGGCCGATCCGAGTGCGGGCATGACGCGATCCAGCTCGGCGAGCACGGCGTGCGTTCCGCCGAGCAGCGTGTTGGCGCGCCGAACGTCGCGCAGCGACCGCTCGCGCAGGGCGGGATCGGTGCTCGGGTCGTCGAGGTGCTCGAAGCTCCGGCGGCGGCGTGGGACGAGGAGCACCCGGTCAGCGCTCGAGCTGGGCGTAGCCGCCGCGATAGTAGAGCAGCGGCCGCGCGTCGCGCGCCATGGCTCGCTCCACCTCGCCGATGAACAACATGTGGTCGCCAGCCTCGTGCCGGGCCACGAGGCGGCACTCGAGGTGGGCGAGCGCGTCATCGAGGAGGACGACGCCACTCTCGCCGCGCGCGTAGCCGATCCCCTCGAACCGGTGCGACGAGTCCACCTTGGAGAACCGGCGCGAGAGCGCCTCCTGCTCGTCGGAGAGGACGTTGATCCCGAAATGCTCGGCCACCAGCAGCGCGTCGAACATCGATGCCGCACGATCGATGCACACCTGAACGAGCGAGGGCGTGAGGCTCACCGAGCAGAATGCGCTCACCGTCATCCCGACGTCGGCTCCCGCGGCGTCGCGCGAGGTGACGACCGTGATGCCGGACGCGTACCGACCGAGCACGCTGCGAAAGGAATGGGGATCGATCGTCATGCGCCTGGTGCGGAGGGGCGGGGAGACTGCCGGAACAGGTTCAGCACGTAGCGCGGATGCAGCACCTCGCGCGCGGGGACGAAGTCGCCGGTTACGCCGATGAGCAGATCCGCCATGTCCTTTCGCACCTCGAGCGTGCGCGCGAAATAGTTGATGGCCGGCGCGTAGCTCACTGCGGCATTGATCAGCTTCTCCACTATCCACTTGCCGCGAAACTCCCTGCGCCGCGCGACGTCGTAGGCCGCCAGCTGGGCGTCGGCGGCGCGAGCAGTCGCTGCGCCCAGGGCGCCGAGCAGGAACGGGGCGACCAGCTCACCGCCGCGCAGCGCCGAGTAGATCCCCTCACCCGTGAACGGGTCGAAGAAGTCGGCCGCGTCGCCGACGAGCGCGGCACCCGGTGCCCATGCGCGGCGTGCGTGCGACGCGAACGGGCCGGTGGCGAGCACGGGGCTCGCGAGCTTGGCGCCGCGCACCCGGGGCGCGAGCTGTGGACGGTCGCGGAGCCACTGCTCGAAGAACGCCGTCCGGTCCGCGCTCACGGCGCGAGCGGCCGAGGCGGGCACGACCATCGCCACGTTGGTGAGTCCCGCGTCCACGCGCGCGAGGCCGACGTATCCGGCGTCGCGCTCGACGTGCATCTCGCCCCAATCCCCGACGTCACCGAAATTCTCGTAGTGCGCCACCAGCGCGATGCGCCGAGGCCAGAGCCGGCTCGCCCGCGACAGTCCCAGCCGGCGACCGACGACCGAGCGGAGCCCGTCGGCGCCGATGACGAACGGTGCGGCGATGGTGCTGCTGGCACCACCGTCCCCGAGCAGCTGCACTCCGGTGACCCGCCCCGTGGCGTCGCGCGCGATGTCCACGACACGGATCCCCTCTCGAACCTCGGCGCCAGCGCCGCGCGCGCAGTCGAGCAGCAGGGGATCGAGTCTGGTCCGTCGCAGGGCGAGGCCGCGATCCCGAAACGCGCTGAAGCCATGGCCGGCGACGAAGTCGCCCCGCAGCGTGGCGCCGTTGGGCGCGCGCACCTTCATCCCGGAAAGATGTGCTGCCCCCGCCTGTTCGACCGCGCCCAGCGCACCCATCTCCATCAGGATGCGCGACGCCTGCGGGCTGAGGTACTCCGCGCACGGCTTGGGGCGTGGAAAATGGGCGCGGTCCAGCACGAGCACGCGGGCTCCGCCGCGCGCGAGCGCGAACGCGGTGGAGGAGCCAGCCGGCCCGCCTCCAACCACGATCGCGTCATATCTGCCGTGCTCCGGGCGGTCGCTCACCGGATGAAGACTAGTGCGTCGCCAGCAGCGCGGCGACGATGCCGCCCACCAGCGTCGCGAGCAGATTCACCGCGTCGTTGTTCATCCATCCCCATCCTCCCACCCGGGTTGTCGGCGTGCCGCAGTCGTGGACGGCTCGCTCGGTGGCAAGAGAGCACGTCGCGCACCACCGCCGATCCTGAAGTGTCGCGCCGAGGACCGAGTCGGCCATTCCGCCAGTGAGACCGGCAGCGACGATGCCCGGGCCAGCGAGGCCGAACGACGCGCTGACTCCCGCCGCCGCGGCGAGCAGCGCGACGAACAGCGCACCGGCCACCGTGGCCAGCGAGCCGGGCAGCGAGATCCCACCGGACGTGCCGGGTGGCACCGGCCGGAGCGTGAGCACGGAGCGCGGTGGGTGCGCCGCGAGCGTGCCGATCTCCGTGCCCCACGTGTCGGCGGCCGCAGCGGCGAGTGCGCCGACAGCGAGCGCCGCCGCCACAGGGTGCCCGGTCGCCACCCCGAGCACCGCGCAGCTCGCGTAGACGCCGCCGTTCGCCAGCACCTGCACGGCGTCGCGCGGGCCGCCCTTCTCGACCACCCGCGCTGTGCGCCGCTCCTTGGCCACGGCGCGGAAGCGCGAAAGGAGGCTGGACGCCACGAAGTATCCGATCAGCAGGGCACCCCACCCCCAGCCCGCCGCGACGCTCGCGGCACCGACCCCAGTCGCCGCGATGGCGCCGGAGGTCGAGAGCGACCGCGCCCGGTGCGCGAGAGCCGCGATCAATGCTGCCACGAGCATCCCGGCCACCGCGCGTGCGATCATCCGCGCAATCTCTCCCGCTGCAATCGCGACGCAAGGCGAGACGTCCGAACTCCACTCGCCGCCGCCGCAGCGCCGAGCCATTGAGCGCCCTCTCGATTCCGATTAGCTTGAACGGCTGCCTGTGCTCGTTCCCCCGCCCCTAAGTAGTGCTATGCTCGCCACGGTCGACGCTCTCCTCCCGCTCAGCCTTCTCGAAGCAGTCCGTGATGTGGATAGACCCGAAGGGGTGCTGGAGACGGAGTTCGTCGACGAACTGCGCAACAAGCGCTTCGGGCTGAGCGACACTGTCTACACGCAGATCAAGCGGTACACCGAGGCGGTGCGTCGCAACCAGCGCACGGCGCAGGACGAGGCCATCGCGCTCGCGCGGCTGATCGGCCGTCGGCCGGACGCGGAAGCGGTGCTGCGCGCGGCCGGTCGCTTCCTCGCTCGCGAAGCGTACATCACGGTCTCGCCAGTGACACGCACGCTGGTCAGGATGACGCCGTCGTTCATCGCGCGGCCCATGGCGTTCCGAAGCACTCGGCGCATCGCGCGGCGCTACCTCAATGCGAACGTGCGCAAGGTCGGCCAGTACGTCCTGCTCGAGGTGCCGCGCTCGATCACCGTCGGCGTCGCACCAGGCAGCACGGGGTGCGCATTCTACGAGTCGACGCTGCGCGAGCTGCTGCGCATGCTCGTGGGGACCACCGGCTCGGTGGAACACACGCGCTGCGAAGGACGAGGCGAGGGTGCCTGCGAGTGGCGCGCCGACTGGCGCGGCGCCGAGCACCGCACGACCAGCTGATCCGACCCGCACCTCGTCGCGCGCAGGCAGCGCACTCACCCGGTACTCTCAAACGACCACGATGCTGACCCCCGACATCCTCCCTGCGCTTCAGCGCGCGATCGGCGACGCAGGGCTGGACGGCTGGCTGGTGTTCGACTTCCAGGGGCTCAACCCGATCGCTGGCGGCTTCGTCGGGATCACTGGCTTCGTCACGCGCCGGATCTTCGTCTGGATTCCGCGCGAGGGAGTGCCGCGCGCACTCGGCCATGCGATCGAGCCCGGACCGTGGCGCACGTGGCCGGCGGCGTGGGAGAAGAGGACGTACAGCTCGTGGCGCACGCTCGAGAGCGAGGTGGCCGAGATGGTCGCCGGCAAGCGCATCGCGATGGAGTACTCCGCGGGTGATGCAGTGCCGTACCTCGACCGCGTCCCGGCCGGCGTGCTCGAGATGGTGCGCGCCGCCGGCGCCACGTCGATCACGTCGTCGGGCGAGCTCGTCTCACGCTTCTACGCCGCCTGGACCGCCGCGAACGCCGCCTCGCACGATCGCACGGCGGAGACCATCGCGACGATCGCCCACGAAGCGTTTCAGGTGGCGGGCCACCGCGCGCGCAGCGACACGCCGTGCACCGAGCATGAGCTGATGGCCTGGCTGCTCGAGCGCTTCGCCGCGGCAGGGCTGAACACGGATCACGGCCCCAACGTGAGCGCCGGCGTCAACGCCGCCAACCCGCACTATGAGCCGTCGCCGAAACGGCCGCGCGCAATCGTCGAGGGCGACGTGCTGTTGATCGACCTCTGGGCGCG